>JAHITX010000001.1 GCA_018817425.1 Pseudomonadota bacterium | reverse complement strand
TTTGTTAATTATCAATATGTTATAGTTTTTTGCGAAAATGCCCGGATTTTAAATATTCCGTTACTGATTGCGAAAAATAAATTCAAGATTTGTTCTGGGTGGTAATATTATGCATCTTCTTAACTTCACCGAGAATTGCTGCAACACCAATTGAACTTGTGGTGGGATTAAAAGAAAGTGTTATGGCCCAGGATGTGGGACATAACAAAAGAAAGGAAAATAATATATATAAACTCAGAATTCCGACTTTCAACCTCATTGCAGCCTCCTTATTAATAACAGTATCAGATAGATGTTAATATTCATCGTTCGATTAGTAGTATAACTCACAGGTTCCTAAGAAGTCTTTTTCAAGAGTAGCATGTAAGATCAAGTTTTTTAGGCCCTTGAATACCTCCCGCCAGCTGGCTATGTATAAAATAATTCCAGAATAAATTACTAACTAAAACAATATGCTATCGATTCTTGTATAACTACCATAATGCAAGAATTTTTTTGTCTTATAATGGTGAGCAATACTTGGGCCAAATAATATATATAATTGATATTATCCTAATTATATGAATTATGGATTTAAATAATAATTGCAAATTGTAAAGAATTCCGACATATTTTTACAGATGATGGAGAGATAATTTTTCGGGATAAAATGACTATATAATATTCATGTAAGGATTAATGCTATATAGTGCGGATAGTTATACTTGTAATAGAATTTGTGAATCTTAGTATGGTATTATTAGTAAAAGCTATCAATAAGATATTACTCATTGAAATTATATGTAATAGAAATATTTAGAATATAAATAAATTTATTTTATAATTGTGTAAAGAAATCCGACAGTTTATTATGACATATCATATAAATTGCACATTAATTATATGATTATACCGATTTATCAAATAGTTGACTATGTTTAAATAAAAAATAGGAATATGTAAAATATTCCGACAGTAAGAAAAGCAAATAATAACCATATGGACACCTTGAGCTTGACCAAACTGAAACGTTTTGAAATTAGCTCTGCCATATATTTTGGTATTGATAAATTAATATTTACAAAATCAAAAGGTTGTGAGATAAGAAAAGCACTTATGACCAATATCAACTTATGAATCCGGTTTATTATTATGCTTTGTGAGCTTTCCATAAGAAATTTTGCAATAATTGATGATCTTAACATCCGTTTTGCAGACGGTTTAACTGTTTTAAGCGGTGAGACAGGAGCAGGGAAATCAATTATTATAAATGCCGTAAATCTTTTGCTTGGAAGCAGGGCATCTGCAACACTGGTAAGGACCGGGGCAGAAAGTGCAGAACTTGAAGCCCTGTTTGAAATTACTCCTGAAAGCAAAACCGCAAAGCTTATGCGGGAGCAAGAATATGATCCTGCCGAAGGCCTTATTATAAGAAGAATTATTTCAAGAAATGACAGGCACAGAATATATATAAACGGAAGACTTTCGACAATTCAGATTTTAGAATCTATAACCGATAATCTTGTAAGTATTTCCGGACAGCATGCTCACCAGGGTCTTTTGAAAGAAGAACAACACCTTTTAATTCTTGACCAGTTTTCCGGGCTTGTTTTGCTTAGGAATCAAGTATCAGAATTATTTCATGAAATGATTCCGGTTGCCAAAAAATTAAAAGAGTTAAACTCAATACAAGATCGCCAGGCCGAGCAAATCGATTATCTTTCGTTTCAGAAAAAAGAGATAATTGATGCTTCTATTAAAGAAGGGGAAGACACAGCTTTGGAATATGAGAAAATAAGGCTTAAGAATATGGAAGCTATTTTCGAAGCTGTAAACAGCAGTATTGAGGAGTTATACAGCAAGAATGGTGCTGTGATAGAGCAGCTTGTTGGTGTAAGAAAAAATCTTGAAAAAGCAGGAAAGCTTGATTGCGCTCTTTCTTTACAAGCAGAATCTGTTGAACAGGCAGCTTATAATATAGAAGAGATATCTAATGCTCTTCGGGACTATCTTGTAAAAATACAAACGGATGAAAATGAGCTGGAAGCTGTTGAGGCACGGTTGGATTTTATAAACAAGCTGAAGCGAAAATACGGAGGATCGCTTGAGACAATTTTTGTAAGACTAAAAGAAATTGAAAAAGAACTATCCGGTATAGAAAATATTGCTGAAAATATTTGCGAAACACAGAAAATGCTTGATAAAATGCATAAAGAGCTTGCTGCATCTGCCAAAAGACTTTCAGCAAAAAGGATTGAAAGCGCAAAGAAATTTGCAGCAAAAGTTGAAAAAGAACTTTCAAGCCTTAAAATGTCGGGCACCAAATTTGAAGTATCTTTGCAGACTCAGGTTGCATCAAGCAGTGCGGATTCAATTTTTACATCAGACGGCTGTATTATAAATGAAAACGGAATTGACAATGCCGTATTTCTGATTGCTCCGAATGTGGGAGAAACATTAAAACCTCTTTCTGCTATAGTTTCAGGTGGTGAGCTTTCAAGAGTCATACTTGCTTTAAAAGCCCTTCTTGCCCAAACCGAATCGGTAGAAACAATTGTTTTTGATGAGGTTGATTCCGGTATAGGTGGAGGTGTTGCCGAAGTGGTTGGCCGGAAAATGGCCTCTCTTGCACAAAATTACCAGATAATTTGTATTACCCATCTTGCTCAGATAGCAAGTTTTGCCGATCACCATTTCAGAATATCAAAGCATGTGGCAGACAGAAAAACAAAAACCTTAATAACTCCTTTAAACAAAAATGAACGTATTGAAGAGATAGCAAGAATGATTGGCGGTGAAAAAATAACCGATGCAACAATTGCTCATGCAGTTGAGATGCTTGATAATAAATGAAAAAATCATATAAATTTTCTTTTTCCCAATTAAGCCCGCAGGCTTTAGTTACATTAAGTTTTGTAAGCGTTATTTTAATCGGAGCGTATTTATTATCATGTCCGTTTGCTTCAACCGGTTTGGCGTTAAATTTTGTAGATTCTCTTTTTACTTCAACTTCTGCTACCTGTGTTACCGGATTAGTTGTAGTAGACACAGGAACCTATTTTTCACTAACAGGCCAAATTATAATTCTTGTTCTTATTCAAATAGGCGGTTTGGGAATAATGTCTTTTTCAACTCTTCTGCTGTTTTTTTTGCGCGGCAGATTCGGAATCGGAAGCAGGGAGATTATTCAGGAAACTTTAGCCTTTTTTGATACGATTGATATCGGGGCACTCCTAAAATCGGTATTTATATTTACATTCTCGTTTGAGGCTATTGGAGTATTTCTTTTAACAATCCGTTTTCTTTTTGATATGCCTTTAGGCCAAGCTTTTTTCACAGCCGTATTTCACTCGATTTCCGCTTTCTGCAATGCCGGTTTCAGTACTTTCCCTGATAGTTTGACTGCTTATCGTTCTGATATATTTGTTAATTTAATAATTATGTTGTTGATAGTAAGCGGCGGTATCGGATTTATTGTGATATATGAAATTTATAAGCTCCGTAAAAAAGGTTTCACTTTTTACAAACTATCCCTTCATTCCAGAGTTGTTCTTTTATATTCTTTTTTACTTATAATTATAGGGGCAGTTTTTCTGTTTATTTTTGAATATGAAGTTTCAATGAAAGGATATAACCTGTTTACAAAATTTCTTTCATCTTTGTTTCAATCCGTAACTGCACGTACGGCCGGTTTTAATACGATTGATATATCCGCCATATCCATGCCTTCATTATTTGTTATCGCAAGTCTTATGTTCATTGGCGCATCCCCGGCATCCTGTGGTGGCGGTATCAAAACGGCTACCCTGGCAGTTATATTTGCATTCGTAAAATCTAAAATCAAAGGGTCAAAAAACGTAAATTTGTTTTACAGTACCTTGCCTTTTAGAGTGATTTCAAAAGCAATAGTGCTTGTTGTTTTTGCTATTCTAACCGTAATCATTTTTTCTTTTTTAGTTTTAGTTGCGGAGTTTCATAATACACCTTTTGCAGATAATGGGACGTTATTTATTAAAATTATTTTTGAAGTTATTTCCGCTTTTGGTACTGTGGGTCTTTCTGCCGGGATAACACCGGAACTTTCTTCAATTAGCCGTATATTAATAACGATAGTAATGCTTATAGGCAGAGTCGGGCCTTTAACTTTAGCCGTTGTTATAGCAACTAAAGATGAACAAGATGTTCAATATGCAGAAGATAATATTTTAGTGGGGTAATTGTTATGAAAAATATAGCTATAATTGGTCTTAATAGTTTCGGTTTTTATCTTTGCAAGTCATTAAGTTCACAAGGTTTTAATATAATGGCTATTGAAATTAAAGAAGAACTGGTGAATCAGGTTAAACCGTATGTAAGAAAAGCTGTAATCGGTGATGCAAAGGATAAGAGTTTTTTAATGAAGTTGGGTATCACTGATTTTGATACGGTTGTTATTTCCGTAGGCAGCAAAATGGATGTCAGCGTATTAATTACGCTTTATATGAAAGAATTAAATATTAAAAATATTATAGCCAAAGCTCTTAGTGAGGATCATTCTAAAATATTGGAGAAAATCGGGGCAACGCATATTATTTTCCCCGAGCGTGATTTGGCGGAACAAATGGCACATACAATCGCTTCTCCAAATTTTTTAAAGTATATCCCGCTTACCGAAGGATTCAGTTTGATTGAGGTAAGTCCTCCGTTTGAATGGCGTGGTAAAAAACTAAAGGACTTAATGTTAAGAAACCGATACCAGATTCAAATTGTAATGATCCGAGAAATTATTCCGGAAAGAGTTGTAATTCCTGATGGTGAATTTATCTTAAAAGATAGTGATATCCTTTATATTATCGGCAGTGAAGAACATATCAGTTCTTTACGAAAGGGTATAAACTGAATGAAATGAAAAAAGGAACGTATTTATACTATCTCTATCTGTTTGATATAGCACTTTGATTTTTCTATTACTTGACAATAGGTTAATAGTGGTAATAAATACAAATATGTTATTTAGAGATTTAGTGTGTTCAAAGAATTAAGGAGTGCTGCAATGCCAATATATGAGTTTAAATGTTTGAAATGTGATGAATTTTTTGAATTGATCCTTATGAACAAAGAGGAAGAGGCCCAGCTTAAATGCCCAAAATGCAATAGTGAGGATTTTGAGAGGGTAATAAGCACAACAAATTTCAGTATGGGTGCCGGATCAGCAGGAAATGAATCTTCCGGTACTCAGACCAGAGCATGTTCGAGCGGATCATGTACCACCTATAATATCCCGGGATATTCCAAATAGCTTGATTTATTGTTTCATATTTCCTTTCAAACAAAGCTGTAAATCCACTATGGAACATATATGAAAAAAACTCATAAACAGGAAAAAAAACAATTTGAAAAATTCTTCAAAGAGGGAAATATTGATAATTTTGAAGAACGATTTAAAGTTTTAGATACCTTTCTTCAGACTGAAAATCATCTGACATCTCAAGAGCTTACAAAAATGCTCAATGATAATGGGCATAATCTTGATAATTCATTTGTGAAAGATACCTTAAATTTGATGTGCAAGCTTGGGTTTGCCTCTAAAAATAAATTTGATAACGGCATAATACGCTATGAACACAGGCATTTGGGGCAGCATCACGATCATATGATATGCATAAAATGCAAAAATATTATCGAATTTGAAGAAGATGAAATAGAAAATTTACAAATCAAAATTGCCTCAGCTCATGGATTTCACATGCTTCAGCATAAAATGGAACTTTATGGAATCTGTTCCCAATGTTTAAAAGAAAGGGCATCTTTAATGCCTTTATCAAAGGCAAGACCTGGCGAGCGCTTGATGATTAAGGATATTACCGGAGGGGCCGGTGCACGTATGAGGTTGCTTAGTATGGGAATCAGGCCTGATGATGAGATTGAAGTTATAACTAAAGTTGCCAAAGGTCAGGTTGTCGTTGCATCAAAATCCAGCCGGTACGCAATAGGACAGGGTCTTGCGCAAAAAATAATTGTTGAACCTGTCAAAAAATAGGAGTTTGTTTATGTTGCTTAGTGAGTTAAAGGAAGGGGAAACCGGTATAATTATCAAGATAGCCGGTAACGGAGCTTTGAGAAGAAGAATTCTTGAAATGGGAATAGTAAAAGGCTCTAAGATATATATAGAAAAATATGCACCTCTAAAAGATCCTTTGGAACTGGTTGTAAAAAATTATCATATATCTTTACGGGTGGAAGAAGCGGCACAGATTACAGTCGAAAAATCAGAGTAGGAATGCATGATTGATAAAAAAAATATAACCATTGCTCTTGCAGGTAATCCTAACTCAGGAAAAACTACGATATTTAACAATATAACAGGGTCACGGCAAAAGATCGGGAACTGGCCCGGTGTTACCGTAGAAAAAAAAGAAGGCCTCATCAGCAAATTCGGATATGATCTTAAAATAGTTGATCTGCCCGGAACTTATAGTTTAACCCCCTTTTCAATAGAAGAGATTGTTGCAAGAGATTTTGTTTTAGAAGAATCTCCGGATGTAGTAATTGATATTATAGATTCATCCAATCTTGAAAGAAGTCTTTATCTTGCAACCCAGTTAAGAGAAATAGACGGTAAGGTCCTTTTTGTCCTGAATATGGCGGATGTAGTCCGTTCTCATGGAACCAAGATTGATGCCCAAAAACTTTCATCACTTCTTGATGTTCCGGTTGTATTTACTGTGGGTAACAAAAACGAAGGGATTGATGATCTGTTGAAAGAAGCAATAAAGCTTGCAGAATCAAACCCTGTTAAGAAAGAAAAAAGAAATGTTAAATATAGTAAAGATATCGAAAACGCAATTGTAAGAATTCAGGAACTGATAGAAGATAAAGCAAAAGATAATCTACATTATAATACCAGATGGACTTCAATAAAGCTTCTTGAGGACGACAAGATTGTTAAAGAACGCTTTGTGCAAAAAACAGGAAATGCAGGAGCTGATATTATCAATGAAGTTCAGACTCTTCGCAAAAATCTTTTAAACCTTTATGATGAAGATCCGGAAATCGTTATGACTGATGAACGATACGGGTTTATATCCGGGATCATTAAGGAAGTACAAACAATTTCGCCTAAAATCAG
The DNA here is from genome assembly GCA_018817425.1 of Pseudomonadota bacterium. NCBI lineage: Bacteria > Pseudomonadati > Pseudomonadota > Pseudomonadota bacterium. Next base: position 142,409 of record JAHITX010000001.1, on the reverse strand, counting down.
AGTTGATATTTCACGAAATATTGATCTTGTTCTTACAAACAAATTTATAGGTTTTCCAATATTTATTTTCTTTATATGGGCAATGTTTCAGCTTACTTTTTCGCTTGGCGCTTACCCGATGGATTGGCTGGATAAAGGGATAGCACTTCTTTCTTTAGGTTTTGAAAGTGTTCTTCCGGAAAGTATTTTTAAGGATTTATTGATAAACGGCATCATTGCAGGTGTAGGCAGTGTAATTGTCTTTTTGCCTAATATTTTAATACTTTTTTTCTGCATAGCATTGTTTGAAGATACCGGCTACATGGCAAGAGCTGCGTTTCTCATGGATAAGATCATGCATCTTATAGGGCTTCATGGGAAATCTTTTATTCCCATGCTTATGGGGTTTGGATGTAATGTTCCGGCTATTATGGCGACAAGAACATTAGAGAGCGAAAAAGACCGCATTTTAACAATTCTTATTACTCCTTTCATGTCATGTTCTGCGAAACTTCCGGTTTATATTGTGCTTGCAGGGACCTTTTTTGCCGCAAAAGCCGGGAATGTTATATTTTCCCTGTACCTTTTCGGAATTGTTCTTTCTATAGTATCGGGAAGGCTCTTTCGCTCGACAATTCTAAAAGGTGTTGACGCTCCGTTTGTAATGGAACTTCCTCCCTACAGAGTGCCAATGCTAAAAAGCCTTATGATTCATATGTGGGACAGAAGTAAGATGTTTTTAAAAAAGATGGGAAAAATTATATTAATCGGTTCAATTATTGTGTGGTTTCTTTCATCTTTTCCAAAAAATATTAATTATTCCATAGATTATACTTCTACTATAAACAAGATTAATGCATCATTTAAGGAAAAAATTGCCTCAGCGAATGAAGAAGATAAAACATTGTTAAATGAACAAATGCTTGCTGAAATAGCAGATATCCGGAAAAAATTGAACCTTGAAAAAACAGAAAAATCATATATGGGTAAAATCGGAAAAGGCGTTTCACCTGTTTTTGAGCCATTGGGGATTGACTGGCGGGGCAGTGTTTCATTGTTAACGGGCGTTTTTGCAAAAGAGATTGTTGTAAGTACGCTTGGAGTTTTATATTCAGCCGAAGGTTCCGATGACAAGAATGCCTTGTCCAATGCATTGCGTTCTTCCGGCATGACACCTCTTTCAGCTCTTTCAATGATGGTTTTTGTATTATTATATTTGCCGTGTCTTGCTACCATTACAATGATAAAAAAAGAAACGGGCTCGTTTAAATGGACTTTTTTCAGCATAACATACAGCACAGTAATTGCCTGGGTTTCAGCCTTTTGTGTTTACCAGGGAGGAAGGCTTCTGGGGTTTGCATAGTTATGTAAATTATGAAGGATTTTAACTTCTGGGCCCCGCTTATAGCTGATGATACAGCATGTAGCCTGAGGTTGCCCGTAATGCCCTAACGGAAATGTACAGGCAGCAAAAGAAGAGGGGTCAGGGCAACCGCATTTAGAATTAATGTAGTTGCTCTGTGCTCAGATATTCTATTTACAACCCCCTATCCCCCTTTTATTAAGGGGGAATTAAATGGAAGGAGATCACTATCTTCAAATTCCCCCTTAGAAAAGGGGGATAAAAGGGGGTTGTGAAAAGATAAAATCCAAATGTGATTACCCTGGAAGAGGGGATTACAAGACTTGATAAGCCGAGACGTGTTTTTAAAATATTGAATTTAATTCAATGTAAGTTATATTTTCAGCATCTTCACAAGTACTATTCCAATAAAGAAAAAGGCAGAGTAAGCCCGCCGCATATCTTATGTACCAGTGAATTATTTTAAGAAATCCAATATTACAGACTTATCAAAGGTTTTCTGGTTGGTGGATATTTTGTGGTTACGGAAAGACATCTTAAATGATCAGTTTCTGTGTTAAGTTTTGTTTACAATCATGAATATTAGAAACTTAAGTGCAATTTATTCTGCTTCTTATTCTCACCATAGTTTCGACTCAATAATGATAGCTTAACTCTTCAAAATAACCGGATAAAACGTTTGACAATAGATTGCTGGCAGGTATATTGTAATCACGTTTGTTTTGGTTTACTTGGACGTAAATGCCAAAATCCGGAAAATGAAATACTGATCCATCTGCATGCACGCACTTTTAAAATAGATTACTCAAGAAGGAAAACCAAACCTTTGAGTCTTACCGACTATCAGGCTAAATATTTTGCCTATGAATTGACCAGGCGCTTTCCACCGGACAGTGTTGAAAAGATTACCGTGGCATTTGCAGGTGCCCAGGTGGACATGAACCCCCATCAGATTGATGCCGCTTTGTTTGCATTTAAATCGCCTCTCTCGAAAGGAGCGTTGCTGGCTGATGAAGTGGGGTTGGGAAAAACCATTGAGGCCGGTTTGGTGCTTTCACAGAAATGGGCCGAGCGAAAACGGCGCATACTTGTCATCACACCCTCTAATCTTCGCAAGCAATGGTATCAAGAGCTGACTGAGAAATTCTTTCTCCCGTGCCGTCTGTTGGAAACAAAATCTTTTAATGCTGCTATCAAACAAGGCGAGTTGCGACCTTTTGAATCATCGGAAATTATCATTTGTTCTTACCATTTTGCTAAAAGTAAAGCCGAGGACGTCCGGGCTGTTTTATGGAATTTGGTGGTAATTGACGAAGCCCATCGGCTGCGAAATGTCTATAAGCCTTCCAATGTTATTGCAAGTATGCTTAAGTTCGCCCTTGCCGGTAAGAATAAACTGCTTCTGACAGCAACGCCTTTGCAAAATTCAATTCTTGAGCTTTTTGGGCTGGTGAGTTTCATTGATGAGCATACTTTCGGCGATCTGAAGAGCTTTCGGGAACAGTTTGCCAATCTCAGCCAGGAACAGGTGTTCAATACTCTCAAAATGCGGCTCAAACCGGTTTGTCACCGCACCCTGCGCCGCCAGGTACTGCCATATATTAAATACACGCAACGCTTGCCAATTGTTGAGGAATTCACCCCGGCTGAAAGTGAAGACCGACTCTATCACCTGGTCTCTGAATATCTACAGCGTGATAACCTTCAGGCTTTACCAGCCGGCCAGCGCTCTCTGATGACACTTGTACTGCGCAAATTGTTAGCTTCATCAACCTTTGCTATTGCAGGCGCCCTGATATCCATATCGAACCGGCTGAAGGCAAAATTATGCAAAGAAGAATTGGCCGAAACTCTTGCGGATGAGCTGGATCAGGATTATGAAGCCCTTGACCTAACCGCTGATGAATGGGATGAAGAGGAACCTGTTGAAAAACTTTCCGAAGCCGATCGCAAAGCAATTGAACTTGAGATTGCCGATCTGGACGCTTTCACCAGTTTGGCCACCTCAATCGAACATAATGCCAAAGGACTGGCTTTGCTCAAAGCGCTTAATATTGCCTTTGCCAAGGCAGCCGAAATCGGTGCAGCCCAAAAAGCAGTTATCTTCACCGAGTCACGGCGTACACAGAACTACTTGCTACGTCTTTTGGTGAATAGCCCTTTTGCTGATGGGATCGTATTATTCAACGGTTCCAATACAGATGAACGCTCCAGAGAGATCTATAAGAATTGGTACGAGCGACACATGGAAACAGATCGCATCAGCGGGTCACGAACGGCGGATATGCGCTCGGCCCTTGTGGATTACTTCCGTGAAGAGGGCCATATTATGATCGCCACAGAGGCGGGCGCAGAGGGCATCAACTTGCAGTTCTGTTCTCTGGTGGTAAACTATGATTTGCCTTGGAATCCCCAACGCATCGAACAGCGTATCGGACGCTGTCACCGTTACGGTCAGCAGCATGATGTAGTGGTGGTCAATTTTTTGAATCGCAAAAACGCTGCCGATAAAAGGGTTTTTCAGCTTCTGTCCGAGAAGTTCCGGCTTTTCGAAGGTGTTTTCGGGGCCAGCGATGAAGTATTGGGCGCTATAGAATCAGGGGTTGATTTTGAAAAAAGGATCGTCGCCATCTACCAGCGTTGCCGCAAGCCGGAAGAAATTCAGGCCGCTTTTGACGAACTTCAGCATGAACTGAGCCTGGAAATCAATGAGGCCATGACCCGTACGCGTCAGCAACTGCTGGAAAATTTCGACGATGAAGTAAGGGAAAAGCTAAAGATACGTGATGAGATATCAAAGGCCTACCTCAACAATTTCGAACGTATGCTCATGCAGTTAACCCGGCATGAATTAAACGGGCACGCTGAATTTAAAACAGATGCTATCTTCCGTTTGATATCTCAACCCTTTCCTGAATTGGCTGACAAGATCCCGCTTGGACTTTACGAATTGCCTCGCCGGTCCGGCGAAGCACACCTTTACAGGTTCAACCATCCTTTGGCAGAAGCCATTGTCGCCAGAGCCAAAGATCGACAAACCCCATCGGCTGAAGTCCACTTCGACTATGGACAGCACGACGGTAAAGTGTCGATACTGGAACCTTTCATCGGGCAATCCGGTTGGCTTAATGCCTGGTTCTATACCGTCGAGTCCCTTGATCAGGCTGAGGACCACCTTATCCTCGCAGCGGTCACTGATGATGAACGTCACATGGATGATAAAACCGCAGCCAGATTGCTCAGTCTGCCCGGTAATTTAATAAAAACTTTAAACGGCGGAAAGATCAACGGCGGCTTGGAGGCAACTTTGCAGCAACGCCAAGCGGCTATCCAAAAAGAGATATCCGAGCGTAACGCCCGTTTTTTCGAAGCAGAAGCCGACAAGTTGGATGGTTGGGCGGATGACCTCAAAATCGGTCTGGAACGCGAAATAAAAGAGCTGGACCGGCAGATTAAAGAAGCCCGTCGCTCCGCTACTGCCGCACTAACATTGGAAGAAAAGCTGGCAGGCCAGAAACAGATCAAAGCCCTGGAAGCACAACGCAATCAGAAACGACGTTCCCTTTTCGATGCCCAGGATGAAGTTGATCGACAGCGGGACGAGTTAATCGCGATGATTGAAGGGAAGTTGCAGCAGCGAACAGATCTTGTTCAGCTATTTGAAATTCGTTGGAGTTTAAGGTAAGTATGTATTGGAGGGATAAAGGAGTCGTGGCAAACCTTGATGACTTGATTAAACGACGCAGAAAAAATATAGCACTATCATTTTAATGAAACGAGTAGATTTCTAACGTAAATCATGATAAAAAAAGTCCGAAGCCAATCTAAAAAGAAGCCACCGTTATTGAACAGTTAACCTTCTAAGAAGTAAAAATGGATATTGAACAAGTTTGAACATATAATTACACCAATTATATTTGTCATTATAACTTTAATTTGGATATCTTCAGTTTTGGAATTTTTCGGTATTGAAAGAAAACTATTCAATATATTGTTAACACATTAGGAGTATCATGCTATTTTTATCCCATACATCAGCTGATAAACCCATAGTCCGAAAGCTTGCGAAAGATCTTGAAAATGCAGGGTTTCCAGTTTGGTTGGACGAATGGCGAATTAGAGTTGGTGAATGTATAGCAACTGCTATAGAAGAAGCGCTTACTTCGTGCCAATTCGTTCTTGTTGTCCTATCACCCAATGCTATTGCATCGGGGTGGGTAGATCGTGAGTGGAAAGCAAAGTACTGGATGGAAGTTGAAGAAGATCGGGTTCGAGTTCTTCCGATTGTAATAGAGCAATGCTCAGTGCCACTTCTCTTAAGAACAAAACGTTATGTGGATTTCACTGACGACTATTATAAGGGGCTTTCTGTGCTTCTCGATTCTATAAAAGCCTATATTTCAGAGGATTCATCAAAAAACTTTTACGCATACGCTCCTATCGTCTCCAAGCAATTATTATCAAGCACTTTGGCATCAGCAAGAAACGAATATTGGGATAAATTTTATAATCATTTGTCATCGTTACGTGATCCGGACCGCTTAGAACTCCAAAAGGTCAACACGCTTCACTACTTAGAAAAATGGGGACTAACTGTGCAGCAACTGAGAAATGAGCTTGCGAGATTTGGGTTCCCGACTGTCGTAAATCCCTATTTTACAGCAGACTTAGCGATAGCGCTTGAAAATTTTCAAAGGACCAATTGCATGCGCCACATTGATGGATTGTTCGGCGAATTAACCTATCGAGAGATGCATAAACTACATTCAGACTCAAAAGGATAGCAATCTGCTGGTAGGGACGCGCAAACTGCCGCGCGCCCCACAGCAGTCCGTTGACAGTGTAGATAATACAATTATTATAAACATGAATCAAATATGATGATGGGAGAAGAAGGTATGAGCATAAAAACAGCAGATATTCTTGAACTGAGCGTTGCCGAGCGGATTCAAATGGTTGAAGACATATGGGACAGCATCGCAGCCGTCCCGGAGACCGTTTTGCTCAGCGAAGATCAAAAACTGGAACTTGATCGCAGACTGGAAGCATATCATCTAAATCCAGACGCTGGGGCTCCTTGGATCGAAGTTAGAGAACGAATCCGCAACTGGTCCAGATCATGAAAAAGCCCCTGATAGTCAGACCAGAAGCAGAAGTCGATCTGGCCGAGGCATACCAGTGGTATGAACAACAAGTTCATGGTTTGGGTGCGCAGTTTCTCTTGTGTGTGGATGCTGTGATGGCGTCAATCGAAAGGAATCCTCAGCTTTTTCCGGTTGTCCACAAAGCTGTCATTCGGCGCGCTCTGACGCGACGGTTTCCCTATGGAGTGTTTTTTGTCGAAGGGGAGCGAAGCATCTCCGTTATTGGGGTGGCCCACGCGAAGCGGAACCCGCGAGTTTGGCAAGACCGAGTTTGACAGCAAGCAAACTTAGAAGCAGTTTCAGCCGATAAGGACGACTTAACCGCGCATTATATTCCTAAAATAAAAATTACAACAGGTTAATCAAATATGTTTAGAGCAGACCAACCAATAAATACCCATAAGGAAGATTTGCTCAGCCGTCATTCATTCGCGAAAGCACTCGCTACGGCAATTATGAGTTACGAATTAGATGATACCATCTCTGTTGGCTTGTTTGGCGAATGGGGTTCAGGAAAAACATCACTTATTAATTTGACTTTGGAGGAAATTAAATCCCTTTCGTCACAAAGAGAACCTTTTATAATAAAATTTAATCCCTGGAATTTTTCCGATCAAAATCAACTTATTCAACAATTCTTTAACGAACTGTCGCTGGTTCTATGCAGAGATGATTCAGCGGTGAGACACGTAAAAATAGGACGCACCATTCAAAGGTATGCTCGTTTTTTTGAGCCATTTGATTATGTGCCAACTGTTTCTTTTATCGGTAAGATAGCAAAAGCCTTGAAAGGCGTTGGAAAAGCCACAGAAAAAGCCGGTGAAGAAAGTTTGAAAAATCTTAGCGCAGTAAAAAGTGAGCTTAATATTCTACTGAGGAATATTGATACAAAAATTATAATAGTAATAGACGACATTGATAGGCTGAATAGCACTGAAATTAGACAAATATTCCAGCTTGTGAAATCGCTGGCTGATTTTCCTAAAACAATTTATCTGCTTTCCTTTGATAAGGATGTGGTTATAAATGCCTTAAAAAAAGTCCAAGAAGGCTCTGGAAATGATTACCTAGAAAAGGTTATTCAAGTTCCGTTTGAAATTCCACAAATATCCAAACAAGAAGTAGAGCATTTTCTTTTCAAAAAACTGGACGAACTTATTAAAGACATCCCTGAGGGACGGTGGGATCAAACCTATTGGGGCAACATCTATCATAGTGGTTTGAGGCATTTATTTCATAATATAAGGGATGTTAATCGATATCTAAACACATTAGGCTTCGGTTTCAGTTTGGTTAAAGATGAAGTAAATCCAATTGATTTTATAGCAATAACAGCCGTACAGGTTTTTATTCCTAATCTATACAAAAGTATCAAAGATAATAAAGATTTGTTTTCTGGAATAACAGATTCCTACCGGAGGTCAGAAGAAGCACGAAAGGATGAAGAAACTCGAATTGGGGTGATTCTTGAACAGGTTGATCAGGTACAGCACGATATTTTAACAGATTTTCTGCAACGACTTTTCCCAAAAATGGAAAATATTGGTTACAGCCGTAGCTTTCTTGAGTCATGGAGAAAGCAAGGCCGGATTTGCAGCCCTGACCTTTTTGACACATATTTTAAATTATTTATTCCAAAAGATGAAATATCCCTAAGGGAAATTGAAAGAATTTTATCAACTGGAAATGATACCGCAACCTTTTCAAGTGAGTTGTTAAAACTCTACCAAGACAATAAAATAATACGGTTTTTGGAGAGAATGGAAGACTACACAAGTGAAGATATACCTGAGGAAAATATAGTTCCAATAATAAATGCACTAATGGATGTTGGGGATATATTTCCAGATGGAATGCGTGGATTTTTCGCTACAAATACCCCTATGCGCATTCTGAGACTGTTTTATCAATTGAGTCATCGTTACAAGGAACATGAACAACGATACAAAATATTCGCAGATGCAATAAATAACGCGAATAAGAGTCTTTATACAATTGTAAATGAAATCGGGGTTCAGTGTCAGCAGCACGGGAAGTATGGTTTTAAAGAAAAACCAGAACCAGATGAAAACACAACAGTAGATTCTGATCAACTTGATGAATTAGTCAAGTTGGCACTAAAGAAGATTGAAGAGTGGGCTGAGAATGGGAAATTGGCAGTTCACAACCACCTTCTCTCTATACTATTTATGTGGCGCCGCTGGAACGATCCAGATCACGCAAGTAATTTTGTTCAATCGCTAATCAAAGACGATAAGGGGCTTATAGGATTTATCAAACATTTTCTTTCCGATATTCGGAGCCATGGAATGTCAGATTATGTCGAAAGAGTTAGCTGGCGGATTAACCTCGAAAGTGTAGAAACATTTGTTGATTTAGATGAAGTTGATACGCGGCTTAGAAAGCTTCAATCCAAGCCACAATACAACAATTTAGAGGATAAAGAAAAATTGGCAATTAAGACTTTTTTAGATACCCGCGATGGTAAAATTAAAGATAGGTTTTAAAATACTAAGCCAATAAATCAATTCGGCAAACGGCATATAACCAACGCATTCACAATATTGTTACAGCGCCACAAAAAATGCATTGAATGGACTGAACAGACATAGAACCCAACAGTTGGTTGCAGAAAATTTTCGCTGCCTCATAACTTCGCACGAGAGACTTATATGAACAAGAAACAAAAACTTGAACTCACCTGGATCGGAAAAGAAAACCGGCCTAAGCTGGAACCACGCATTCTACTGGAAGACCCGGAAAAGTCTTATCATGCCAGGCACAGGGTAAAGGATAAAGATATCTTCGACAACCGGCTGATTTTCGGGGATAACTTGCTGGCATTGAAGGCTCTGGAACAGGAGTTTACGGAAAAAGTTAAGTGTATATATATCGATCCACCATTTAATACTGGTGCAGCTTTTGAACATTATGACGATGGGTTAGAACATTCAATATGGCTTACCATGATGAGAGAAAGGCTATCAATTGTAAAAAAATTACTTACTATGGACGGCCTGCTTTTTGTGCAAATTGATTATCGAGAAGGAGCACGACTTAAAGTATTACTCGACGAAATATTTGGGGAACAATGCTTCAAAAATGAAATTATTGTTCGTAGAGGAACGAAGAATGTTCAATCGCAATTTGAGACTATTGATTCACTTTCCTCAGGACATGATACTATCTATCTTTATGCCAAAACATCAGAAACTCGTTTAAAAAAACTACAAGCACTACAGGATGACACAGAACCTGGAAAGTGGGATACATTTTGGCGTGGTACTGATAGACCAACAATGCGATATAAGATATTCGAAATCCACCCAGATAAGGGCCAATGGAGATGGAGTAAAGAAAGAGCGTATAAAGCAAAAAGTAATTATGAGGAATATGAAAATAGTTTATCTGGCGAATGCACACTAGATGACTACTATGGATTAACACTTCAAGAGACAGGAGTTAAGTTGGATTTTGTTAGGCTTGGTCCAGAGAATACCGTTCAATATTATGTCCCTCCTAGAAATTATAAAATTTTATCCGATGTTTGGATGGACATCCGTACTTCGGGAAAATTAACAGACTTTTCTCACGAGAAACATGAAGAATTGATAGAGAGAATTATTAGATGGGCAACAAAAAAATATGATTTAGTTCTCGACTCCTTCGCCGGTTCCGGCACCACTGGTGCGGTGGCTCACAAAATGGGCCGACGCTGGATTATGGTGGAACTGGGCGAGCATTGCCACACACATATTATTCCACGTTTGAAAAAAGTGATCGACGGCGAGGATTCCGGCGGCATCACCAAGACGGTGAACTGGAAAGGCGGGGGCGGCTTCCGCTACTATCGCCTGGCACCATCGCTTTTGGAAAAAGACAAGTGGGATAACTGGGTCATCAACAAAACTTATAATGCCGCAATGCTGGCAGAAGCCCTGTGCAAGCTGGAGGGGTTTACCTATGCGCCCAGCGATTCGATCTACTGGCAGCATGGCTATTCCACGGAGCAGGATTTCATCTACATGACCACGGCCAATCTGAACCACGACCAGCTCCAGCAGCTCTCCGACGAGGTGGGGCCTGAACGCACACTGTTGGTACTCTGTACCGCTTTTCGTGCCAGAGCCGATCAATACCCCAACCTGACCGTGAAAAAGATCCCAAAAGCTGTTCTCACCCGCTGTGAATGGGGTCATGATGATTACAGCCTGCGGGTGGAAAACCTGCCTAAAGCACCTCCTCCCAAGGGACAGATTGAGCTATTCGATGAGGATGAGAAATGACAAGCAAAAAAGACATATTACCCCCTGACAATGCATTGGTTCAGGATATATGCCTGATGATCGACAAAGCGCGTGCATTGGTGGCTTCGGCTGTTAATACCGGCTTGACTAAACTTTATTGGGAGATCGGCAAACGCATACATCAGGAAATCCTCAAAGGAGACCGGGCTGATTATGGAAAACAGATTCTTGCCACACTGTCGCAAGAATTATCACAAAATTACGGCAGCGGTTTTAGTTATTCAGCATTGACTCGGATGGTTAAATTTTATGAATCATTTCAAGATGAAAAGATTGTTGCCACACTGTCGCAACAATTGAGTTGGTCGCATTTTCGCGAGCTTTTGCCCCTTGAAAAACCATTGCAGCGTGATTTCTATGCGGAAATGTGCCGGGTTGAGTCTTGGAGTGTTCGTACCCTTCGCCAGAAGATCGATTCCATGTTGTATGAACGCACCGCTATTTCGAGAAAACCAGAAGCAGTTATCCGTCATGAGATCGAAGCGCTGCGCAATGAGGATCAACTTACGCCGGATCTTGTTTTCAAAGATCCATATTTTCTCGATTTTCTGGGTCTTCGGGATCGATACCTTGAAAAGGACCTGGAAGACGCCATTTTGCGCAAGCTGGAGCAATTCCTTCTGGAACTGGGGGCCGGTTTTTCATTCATCGCCCGGCAAAAGCGAATCCAGATCGACAATGACGATTATTATATCGATCTTCTGTTTTTTAACCGTAAACTCAAACGCTTGTTGGTGATTGAGTTGAAACTGGGTGATTTCAAACCTGCTTACAAGGGCCAGATGGAGCTCTATTTGCGCTGGCTGGATAAATACGAGCGCCAGGAAGATGAGCAGTCGCCAATCGGTCTCATCCTCTGCGCCGGTAAAAAGCGGGAAACCGTGGAACTTCTGGCTTTGGAAAACAGTGGCATACGCGTGGCCGAGTATATGACTGAACTACCGCCCCGCAAGTTGCTTGAGCAGAAACTTCATAAAGCTATCGAACAGGCCAAAAGAGAATTTCAAAATCAACTTGAACTCCAAGCAGGAAAAGAGAATGATGAACCGACACGTTAATGCCATTTCGGGCCGTCTGAGTCTGCGGCCGCCTCAGCGCCTATCATTGGGAATTCTCGATAAAATTACTGAAATCGCTCCGCCCGGCAAGGAAGCTGATACGGCCATGCAGCTTGCAGCGATCCAAAGCGAGTTTCCATCGGTAGTGGACTTCGAGCGCGAATTTCCTTCCCTGTGTTTTGCCCTGGCCACCGGTGTGGGCAAAACGCGTCTGATGGGTGCTTTTATCAGCTACCTGTATCTTGCCCACGGCATTAGCAACTACTTTGTATTGGCGCCCAACCTGACCATTTATAACAAGTTGATAGCCGATTTTACCCCCAACACTCCAAAATATGTATTCAAGGGTATTGCAGAATTCGCCGTCCATCCGCCTACAGTAATCACCGGGGATACATACGAAAGCGGGATCGGCGTGCGTGAGGCTTGGCGCACACAATATTCAATATTCCCCAAGTTAGAAGGCGTTCATATCAATATTTTCAACATCTCAAAGATCAACTCCGAAGTGCGCGGCGGCAAATCGCCTCGCATCAAACGTCTGTCCGAATACATCGGCGAGAGTTATTTTGACTACCTGGCCGGACTGCCGGATCTTGTGCTTCTCATGGACGAATCCCACCGCTACCGGGCCAGTGCAGGAGTTAGGGCTATCAACGAGCTCAAACCCATTTTAGGTCTGGAGCTTACCGCAACTCCATTTGTGGAAACCAGCCGCGGGCCATTACAATTTAAAAATGTGATCTATGACTATCCTCTGGGAAAAGCAATGGCCGATGGTTTTGTAAAAGAGCCTGCTGTAGTGACGCGTAAAAATTTCAATCCGGCCGGTATGTCAGCCGAGGCAATCGAGCGTATGAAACTGGAAGATGGTATGCGCCTCCATGAAAGCGTTAAAGTGGAACTGGAGACTTACGCCAGGGAGAGCGGAAATCCTATTGTTAAGCCTTTTCTGCTGGTAATAGCCCGTGACACCACTCATGCTGCCCAGTTGTTGCAATTGATTCAATCTGATGCTTTTTTCGAAGGTCGATATAAAGACAAAGTGATCCAAGTAGATTCCAGCCGTACCGGGAAAGATGAAGAGGAGATGATAGAACGATTGCTTAAGGTGGAACAAACGGATGAACCCACCGAAATCGTCATCCATGTCAATATGCTAAAGGAAGGCTGGGATGTTACCAACCTATACACTATCGTACCGTTGCGAGCGGCTAATGCGCGTATTCTCATAGAGCAGTCCATCGGCCGCGGTTTGCGCCTTCCATACGGTAAACGCACAGGAGTAATGGCTGTGGATCGTCTGAACATAGTGGCCCACGATAAATTCCAGGAAATTATCAACGAAGCCAACAGGCCGGATTCCACTATCCGCTTGCAGGCTGTGATTCTGGATGATGAAGATCTTAGCCAAAAGACAGCCTCTCTGGTTTCACGACCAATACTTTTGGAAAAGTTGGGAATGAAACCGGATAAGATGACCGCCAACACACGGTTGGCAGGACAGGATGAACCCAAGGTATTTGCCAAACCCGAAGAGCAGCAGGTGGCGCAAATAGCCTGGGAGGTTATCTGCAAGCTGGAGAATCAGCCAGGAAGGATTCCCTCTGTGACCCATTTGCAGAAGCCGGAAATTCAAGCTGCTATTGTCAAGGCGGTGGAAGAGCGGCAGCCGTCTGCCGAGCAGATGTTGCTGGAGGGTTTTACGGAAAAGCCGGATATTTCCGCTGTAGTAGCTAAAACTATTGAGATTGTTACACAGCAGACTATTGACATCCCACGCATCCAGGTAGTGCCTAAAGGGGAGGTCAAGACAGGATTCAAGCTTTTCACCCTGGACTTAAAGGCTCTGAATTATCCTGCGATTTCCGATGAGCTATGGATTCAGCATTTGCGCACCAGTCAGTTGGAAGTATTAGCGTTAGGGCGAGGCGGAATTGAGGAAGCGCGGCTGGAAGACTACGTGGTTAGCGGTCTGGTAGATTTTGATGATATTTCATACGATGACCATGCCGATCTGCTCTATGATCTCGCCGGTCAGACAGTACGGCATTTTAAATCTTATTTATCCGAAGAGGACATGCACAAGGTGATGCGCTGCTATCAGCGCGATATTGCCCGCTTCATCCACTCACAGATGCAGGATCACTACTGGGAGGATGGGGTTGAATACGAGGTAAAGGTCAGTAAGGGTTTTACAGAATTGAAGGAGAGCGCCTATTCTTATTCAGTTGCAGAACCTCCAGCCGATTATCGGATATCCCCTGATGACAAGAGCAACATGGCCCGATATATGTTCGGAGGATTCAAACGTTGCCTTTACCCAGTTCAGAAATTTGGCTCGGAAGCTGAACGTAAACTTGCCATGATACTTGAACGGGACGCGATAAAATGGTTTAAGCCCGCTAAAGCTCAGTTTCAAATCTTTTACCGGCAAGGTACTGAATATCACGAATATCAGCCGGATTTCGTAGCTGAAACCACCGATAGTATTTTCATGCTTGAGCCCAAGGCAAGTAACCAGATGGATGACCCCATTGTGTTTGCCAAGAAAGAAGCTGCCGTTAAATGGTGCGCGAATGCTTCGGGTCACGCACAAACTTACAATGGTAAGCCATGGCGATATGTTTTAATCCCTCACAATGAAATTGCAACAAATATGACGCTGGATGCTTTGGCAGCAAGGTTCGGTGAATAAATTTATTTTTATGTGTTTACTTGAGATATCTAATAGAGATCACAGTCTCGCTCAAACCTTTGATAAGAAGAATATATTTATATGTGTGAACATTATTATAGGAGGGTTAAGATATGGGTGATGAAAGAAAGGTAGTTTATTCCGAACTCTTTAAAAACACTCTGGACTTCTTGGCTGCCGGACGTGATCTTGATGAGCAAATACGTTGCATCAACGAAACAGGTAATCATGCGCCTACCTGGCTATTGCGCTCAGCCCTTTTGAGTTCGATTGGGCTGGCAACTCCAAAGCAATCGGCAGAGAACTTTTTAGTTTTCGGCTGCTATATTCCTTTTATGGCCATACCGGAATTGCAGGCATCTATCAAACTTTTAAATTTAACTGATATTGACTACACCTATTCACCCGACAAAGAGGTTTGCTGCGGAGCTCCGATATGGGAGGACACTGTTGAACTGGTTGATATGGAAGATGAGAGAAGAAAAGAGATTCAGAGCAAGTGCAAGGGATTTATGGAGATGAACAATTCTTTAGGTAAAAAGGCGCAGGCTGCAAATATGATTTATATGTGTCATAATTGTGCGTCGCTGGCAAGACGGACATTTAATGAAGACAAAAGTCATCATCTTTGGATCTATGATCTTCTTGTTGACAGGCTTCACGATAGAGCGCTGGAGATTGAGCCGGCAACTTATGGTTATTATAAAGGATGCCACAGGCATTTCCCATCTATCTCAAATCTTGGCTGGAAAACTTACAGAGAGTTTCTTGGAGGCATCAAGGGTTTAACTCTTATTGATTTAAATAATAAACAATGCTGCAGGGAAGATGCTGTCCCGATCTTAAAAGAGGCAGTAGAAAAGGGCGTAAAGGAGATCATAGTCCCTTGCGGAGATGGCAACTATCAGCTTCATTTGGCCTCACAGGCGGCAAACATACCGATGAAGCAAAAGAGTTTGTCGAGTTTGCTGCTTGATGCATTGGAAAGATAATACATTACCGGGCTGTAAAATTTCTCTGTCTGAATGCTTCATACATTGCCACAGCTCCGGCAGCGGAAGCATTTAAAGAACTGACACTGCCCTTCTGGGGAATTGAGATAAGAAAATCGCAATTTACTTTAACCAGCGGACGGATGCCTTTCCCCTCGCTTCCCACTACTAAGGCAACAGGGCCGGAAAGATCGCATTTATAAACCGGCATGTCGGCCGCAGCATCCATTCCCGCAATCCATATGCCTTTATCTTTTAGTTCCTTGATAGCACTAACCATATTTGTAACTACAGATACAGATGCATATTCAAGCGCTCCTGCCGAAGCTTTGGAAACTGACGGAGTGGGTAAAGCCGAACGATCTTTTGTAATTACAACTCCTGAAACACCGGCGCATAAAGCGGTTCTGACAAGAGAGCCAAGGTTTTGGGGGTCAACAATATTATCAAGCAGTAAAAAAAAATCTTTATGTTCAGGTGTTATTTTTTCCAAAATATCGTCAAACGGGAGCAATGGGTAAATACTTGTCATTGCGCCGATGCCCTGGTTAAACGTCGAGCCTGCAATTTTTTCCAGATGACTGCTTTCGACAGTTTTTACAGGGATTCTCATTGATTCGGACAATTTGATTATATCCGCAAATCGTTTTGAATCTTTTGATTTTGCGATATAAACTTCGTATACTTTTCTTCTGCCTGCCTTAATGGCTTCAGATACAGGATGAATCCCATATAGTATTTCAGTTTTGTTCATAACCTATACTCTTAAAGTTGCAATTAGTCTTTTAGGGTTTAAAAGCAGTTCGAACGCATAAATTATTGAAGTACAGATAATATCTGCTGATATAAGCGTTTGGGCACATACGCCTTCTTCCTGTACTACTGCAATTCCTATTTTTGCGTCCTTTAGCATCAGAGCATCATTTCTTCCGTTTCCTATGCATACGCAATTATCTTTTCCAAGTTTTATTAAATATTCCTGCTTTTGTTTATCCTGCTCACCGGGAGAAAGTATATACAGGTTAACAGGCAGATTTCCAAGTTGTTGTTGTACATCCCCAAATGTGTCGGCAGTAATAATATGGATGCTCATTAAATCGGATAACTCAATTAAAGTCGGCTTAATGCTGTTATATAACCTGCCATCAAATGCTATAGTGCCGTTATAATCCAAAATAAGATGTTTTAATTCTAAATCACCTGAACCGGGTATTGATATCTGTATCAAAATTGCCTCCTATGCTAATTATAGACAATATTTTGTGGCTCTTTTATCTAAGCCAGGTCATTTTTGATTATATCTATTGCCTGGCCTGGCTTTTCTGCAATGCGAACAGCCCCATTTCCCAGTTTCTGAAAAAAAGTAATGGATGCTGTATCTGCTCCCAACAGAATAACCGGTTTTCCGGCTTTAAGCGCCAGTGCAATTTCAGATACTGTCCCTGCACCTTTGCAGCCACAGGCAACAACAACATCGCTTGAAAGAACATTAATATTATTACGCGCATTATGCATATCTGTTATAATAACAATATCCACAAAGGGGCTGGGTTTTGAATCTACAGACGGCAGTATACCCAAAGTTATACTACCCGCTATCTCTTTTGCGCCTTGATTAACCGCTTCCATTACACCTATATCTCTGCCGCCACTAAGTAAAATCCAGCCTTCCTGCGCAATGAGCCTGCCAAGTTCATATGCATTGTCGATATCATTGGCATCAGCACTTTGGCCTGCTCCCATTACTCCTACAATAAATCGGCGCATAAAATACCACGAATCCTTTTGGCTCAGTGTATTTATTCTATATATTACTCTATAATATGCTGAAATAATTTAAGTAAACAAAATATTTCTTGGCTTTATTCTATTCGGTTGATATAAGTAATAAACTTGTGAACGAATAGTTTTACTGTATTTTATCTTGATATCGCTTGTTCTGCAGCAGGAATCAATTATTATATATTAACAAATAACTACTCGGCCAAACTGAAACGTTTTGAAAGTGGCTCTAATCTTTATCTTTTCTTAGAACACTTAATATCTCTTCTCCAAACTCTGATTTCTGCCAGTTTTTCATTTCGCTAATTTGTTTAAGTTCTGACAAAGAAACAGGATTTTTTGTGCCTATAGCGGTTAGCAGCGCTTTATTTAGCAAGATCCCAGGATCAATCTTAAGTTCTATTGCCTTATGATTTCTCCATGTTTTAATCTCTTCGATCCGCTTTAAAGCAGCAGGGGATATTGCAGGAGTCTTTTTTTTCGGATAAACTGGAAGCATCTCTTTGGGTGTTTTTATGGCTTTATGTATTATAATAAGCAGATCCTTGCCATATATATCCATTTGTTTATTGGATAATGCATTTGTGTTTACAATTTTATTTATACTGTCCGGTCTTGCTTCGGCAAGTTTTAGCAATGAAGTATTCCCTATTATTTTAAAAAATGGCACATTTTTTTTCAGTGCAATTTCTTTTCTAAAACAAAGAAGCGCCTCAAGAATAGCAAGGTTTTCCGGCTTAAGCTTTCCAGCCCCCTTGAATTTTAAAAAAAGAGGTTCACCATTGTTCTTATCCGGTCTTACACTGCATAATATATCGCATTCTTCCCTAACCCAGGACAAACGCCCAATATTATCAAGTTCCTTTTCGAGGATTTCGTAAAGAGAAACAAGATACCTTACGTCATCAATCGCATAATTTAACATATCGTCAATTAACGGTCTTTTTGACCAGTCTCTTTTCGTGTATTTCTTTTCAAGAAATACATTAAACCGTTGCCGAATTACAGCCTCAAGACCTGTTTCCCTGATTCCCAGAAATCTTGAAGCAAGTTCGGTATCAAAAAGATTTTTTATTTCAATATTAAAATCACGGAAAAGAGAGCGAATATCATAATCAGCGCCATGGAATATTTTTTTAATATCTTTATTTGAAAAGATGGGTTTTAAAAGTGATAAATCTTTTAGCTTTATAGTATCAATTGCGAAAAGATAATTTTTTGATGCAACCTGGAGTAAACAGACTTTTTCCGGAAAATGATGCATAGAGTCAGCTTCAAGGTCAAAGCCAATCATTTTATCTTCTTTTATGTTTTGCAGCGCATGTTTTAATGCAGATGAAGTTTCAATTAATGTTGCTGGGTTACTCAAAATCAAAGCCTTTTTCCTCAAAAACTGTAAGACAAGCCTTTACAACTTCAGGGTCATAGAGAATATTTTTATTTTCCCTGATTTCCTCAAGCGCTTTGTCAATTCCCATAGCTGCGCGGTACGGTCGATGTGATGCCATAGCCTCTACAACATCTGCTACGCTCAATATTCGTGTTTCAAGAAGAATATTTTCTCCCTCAATGCCTTTCGGATAACCTGAGCCATTAATTCTTTCATGATGCTGTAAAATTATCTGTGCAACAGGCCAGGGAAATTCGACATCTTTTAAAATATTGTAACCTGCATCAGGATGAGTTTGTATAAACTGCATTTCAATATCACTCAATTTGGAAGGCTTGCTTAAAATATCGGCTGGTACCGATAACTTGCCAAGATCGTGAATTGATGCTGCTATTTCAATTCCTTCAATCATTTGGGCAGGAAGATTCATCTCAATTGCTATAGCTTTGGATAGCGCAGCCACTCGCCTCTGATGGCCAGCAGTATAAGGATCTCTGGCTTCAATTGTTAAAGTCATAGCTTGAATAATTCCGCTGGTGGCTTTTTGCAACCTTTCAAAACTTTCCTTGAGCTTTTCTTCGCTCTTTTTGCTTTCGGTTATGTTTATCAACAACCCGCGCGAATCAATAATTTTGTTTTCCCGTATTATATTTCGGCCTGATAAACGGACCCATATAATTTCGCCTGTTTTCTTAACAAGCCTGAACTCAAGTGGTGTGAGGTATTCTGATTTATTATCGTTAAATATTTTCTCAACCATGGGAAGATCTTCAGAGTAAATAAAATCCAGAAAAGTATAACCGATGATTTCTGATGGTTTATATCCCCAGAATGATTCTATCGGGTCGCTGATATAGGTTATAATACCTTTTTCATCTGCCATAAAAAATACATCATTTATATTTTCAACAAGCTCTCTGAATTGCTCCTCCGATTCACGTAAGGCAGCATCTTTGCGTTTTTGTTCTTTTCTTAATTCTGCATCTCTTAAAGCCCTTTTAACCGATAGCGCGAGGCGCATCAGTCTATCTTTAAGTACATAATCGGTGGCGCCTCTTTTTAAT
Organism: Pseudomonadota bacterium; assembly: GCA_018817425.1. Classification (NCBI taxonomy): domain Bacteria; kingdom Pseudomonadati; phylum Pseudomonadota; species Pseudomonadota bacterium. The sequence continues at coordinate 122,632 of JAHITX010000001.1, read as the reverse complement.
GATTCAACTGCGATCTCCTCACCTAGTGTTCCGGTAACAAATATAAAAGGAACTTCCGGTAGCTTTTTAAGCGCAATATCCAAGGCAGAAAGTCCGTCAAAAGAGGGAAGGGTGTAGTCAGCAAGAATTATATCTATATCACCTTTCTCAATTTCAGAAATAAACCTTTCTTCCGTATCTATGCGGATAACTTCACATTCAATTTTATCTTCCGAAAGTATTTCCTGAATAAGTAAAGAATCAGTAGGGCTATCTTCAAGGTTTATCACTTTTAATTTTTTCATAAAAAATTTCTCCTGCAAATTAAGGACTTTGGAGAATATATGGTTTTGGCTAAATGCAAGTATGTTGCTATGCTTAACCTGAAAATATATTTTTGCATACATATAATTTTATTGGTTTTAAGTGTAACATGTTTTAAGGTGTTAATAAATCCTTTATATAATTTTATATTAAATATGATGCTTTAACCTTGCTATATGCATCTGTATATTTTAAATCTGAAATGATCATTTTGCTTCATAAAATTATTAATACATAGTATATATTTTTAGCAGGATTGTCATGATAACATAACAGCAGCTTTATGTTCTGTTTTTTTATGCAATAAACTTAAGGAGATATTTTATCTGTGAAACAGATTGTTCTTGGGACGGCAGGACACATTGATCATGGGAAAACAAGCTTTGTAAAAGCTATGACCGGTATTAATACCGACAGGCTTAAGGAGGAGCAAGTACGTGGAATAACCATAGAGCTTGGGTTTGCCTGGCTGGATCTTCCAAACGGTATAAGAATCGGAATTGTGGATGTGCCCGGCCATGAAAAATTTGTTAAAAATATGGTTGCCGGAGCGACAGGGATAGATATTGTTGCAATGATTATTGCCGCAGATGAAGGAGTGATGCCACAGACAAAAGAGCATATGGAAATATGCCAGCTTCTGGGTATAAAATATGGAATTGTTGTATTGACCAAGATTGATCTTGTTGATGAAGAATGGCTGGAGCTTGTAACAGATGATATAAAAAAATTTGTAAAAGGAACTTTTTTAGACGATGCTCCTGTTGTACCGGTATCTGCCTCAACCGGAGAAGGAGTTGACGATTTTATAAAAGTACTTTCCGAAATAAGCCCAAAAATCCCAGGTCGTTCTTCATCGGGGCTTTTTCGGCTTCCTGTTGACAGGGTATTTAGTATGAAGGGGTTTGGTACTGTTATTACAGGCACGCTGATATCAGGTCATGTTCAGGTGGGGGATATGATTATGATATATCCTTCGGGCACAACTTCCAAAGTTCGCGGGATTCAAGTTCATAACGAAAGCGTAACAGAAGCTATAGCCGGTATGCGAACAGCCATTAATTTTCAGGGTCTTGAAAAGGCTTCGGTTAACCGGGGTGAAATTGTTTCAACTCCCGGAGCGCTTATTTCGACTTTTATGTTAGATGTTTCCCTGAACTATTTATCAAGCAATAAGAAACCCGTTAAAAACCGCACTCGCGTCAGATTTCATGCCGGTACAAGTGAAATCCCCGGCAATCTTATTTTACTCGACAGGGAAGAGCTTCTTCCCGGAGAAGATGCTGTTGCCCAACTCAGGCTCGATACTCCGGTTGCGGTTGTAAAAGACGACAGATTCGTTTTAAGAAGTGTTTCTCCTGTAAGGACAATAGCAGGCGGGCAAATTCTTAATCCGGTTCCCATAAAGCATAAGAGGTTTAAGGCGGAAATTACCAAAGGTCTTGAAAGCCTTTCAGACCTTTTGCCTGAAGACCTGGTATCGTACTATGTCGCTCAATCCGGTTTCAAAGGCGCTTCTATTTCAGAGTTGAAGGTCATGACAAATATTTCCGAAAAGCAGCTTGACAGCAATCTCCAAAATCTTTTGTCCAAAAAAAGTATTATTTTAGCCGATAAAGAAAACAGGATATATCTTCATCAGGATGTTTTAAATGATCTAAAACTTGATACTACCAATTCTCTTGATGCTTATCACAAAGCAAATCCGCTTAAAGCCGGAATGCCCAAAGAAGAACTTAAATCCAAAATGCCGGATTTTTTAAACCCGAAGTTTTTCAACCTGATTATCAATCAGATGATAAAAGAAAAAGAAATTGAACTTGATGAGGATATGGTTCGCCGTCAAGGTCATAAGGTTTCGCTTGGTGAAGATCAGAGCCGTATAAAAACTAAAATCATTGAAATATATCATAAAGGCGTTCTTACCCCCCCCTTCCTCAAAGATTTGATAGAAGAACTTAAGATTGATTCTGCAAAAGCAAAAGATGTGCTTATGCTTCTTGTGAATGAGGGTGTTATCGTCAAGATCAAGGAAGATTTTTATATACATTCCGAGAATATCAATAATCTTAAAAACATGGTGGTTGAATTCTTAAAAGCAAACGAGGAAATGACAACCCCGCAATTTAAGGATATGACAGGAGCATCCAGAAAATACCTGATACCGCTTCTGGAATATTTTGACTCAAAAAATGTTACGATACGTATAGGAGATATCAGAAAATTAAGAAAAGCTTAAAACCTGACATAGAAGGATGCGCAAATTCTATGTGACGGCAGGGTTTATTCTCTGCTAAAACACAGCACTTTTCTTGATCGTCACAGACCAATTCTTGACATGATCCGCCGGCAAATCCTTTTGAGTTTTTAAAACCAATTTACGATAGCTTTTTGTTTCCTCGGTTAACCGCTCAAGGTGCTGTCTTGATATCCAAATCCTTAGGCTCACGGATGGACACTATATAGGAACAGATTAAAACAAGATATTACATAAGGTAGGTTTGGAGTGCTTTATAGCTCTTAAAATCAGCATCAACAAAGAAGGCTCCGACATGAAGGCTGTCTTTGGCATCAACAACTCGGCTTGACTCACAGGACAATCTTATAGGCTTGTTTTCAGCAGGCAAGTTGAAAACAAGCTCAAATTTCGAACCTTGCGAATCGATCAGGATTTGATTCTTGAAATCTTTGGAAATTAAAAGCTTTACACCACCAAGAGAAATCTCTGAGATGGCTCCTATTCCCATTTGTTCGTGCTCCTGTTGACTAATCACAGCCGGAACGGCAAGGGTTTTTCTCGGATATTGACGTTTTTCTTTTTTAACACCTTGGAAGACCCTCCTCTCTTTCAGGTATTTGGTCAGAGCCATTTCAATCGTTGACGATAAAGATCGCTGGTCTTCTTTTGCAACTCGAGCCAGGGATTCATGTAAATCCTTGCTGACACGAAAAGATATGAGGCTGTCTTTTTTCATGAGAATGCCTTAATATTCAAAAAAAATATAGTACTGATACAAGAGAGCATAAACTGTGCCTGAAGAATCATTTCTGACCTGTAATCAATGTTCATTACCGTAATCACAGTTTTTTTAAAACTAAAAAGACTACAACTTTATGGATGAAACATTGTACGTTATACAGCATATGTATTGAGTTGTAAAGAATTCTGTTAACAACTGCTCACTCCCAAGCCGTAATTCTTACTTTTCACCATAAAGCGTTAGAAAGACTGGTGTCACATCTTGACGGGCTGTTGCCCAAACCCCTAATTTTATAAAAACTAAAAAATGAGCTGAAAAATATCAGGCATTTATTTTTACTTCGGTATAATTTAAATAAATTCCAGCAGGCCGACAAAGGTGAGTTCTTATTGGTAAATATTGTGAAATCAAAATCAATAAGTCGATTGATTTTTCGTAAAATATGATCTTTTCGTATGCGATGGTCCAAATTGATATATCTGGTTGAGCCAGTTTCAAAACGCCCCATTTTGGCCGATCTTAAGCGTTGGGCTCAAATCTCGCACGAAGTGACACGTAGTGAAGCATAAGCGCTAACCTTTAGCGCTATCCTCGAAATACTTAATGTATTCCTGTGGTTGAAGTTTTCGCCCGCATTGAGCTTGACCAAACTGAAACGTTTTGAAAGTGGTTCTCTTATATTACATTTAAAAGGGCCAGCTTACTATACCACCTTCGATATAAGATACCCGGCTAAAACCTGCCGCATTTAAAATTCTTTGAGCCTCATAACCTCTTAAACTTATTTTGCAGAAAGTAATAATATCTTTATCTTTAGGAAGAGTATTTGCTTTTTCTCTCAAAGCTCCAAGCGGTATATTAAGCACCTCGTAAGGAAAAGGCATGGCAGCAACTTCATCCGGCATGCGGACATCAAGCAATACTACATCTCCCTTTTCAATACGTTCTTTGGCCTTAAAAGCCGAAATACCGGCAGCTATCCCATCCAGTTTATTAATCATCAGATGAGCACAGGTTGCAAGCGGATCAAGTGCCGGGCCATATGGCGGAGCATAAGCAAAATCAACATCTGCAAGCTGATCAAGGTTCCCGCCCAAAAGTATAACACTAGCAGCAACATCCAAGCGCTTTGCGCCTTCCCCCAGTCCGGCAACCTGGATTCCCAAAAGCTTTCTGTCACGTTTAGAAGCTATCATTTTTATTATAAAAGGTTTGGCATCAGGCATGAAATGCGGTTTGTCAGGGCCTGCCCATACGGTGGTTTCAACATCAAGCTTTAATGCCCGTGCCTGTTTTTCCGTAAGCCCTGTTCGCCCTATAGTATAATCAAACGCTTTTACTATGCTGGAACAGGCAATACCATTAAAAGGTGTAGGATTCCCGGCAATATGATTGGCAATAACCCTGCCATGCTTGTTTGCAGTAGATCCCAAGGGAACATAAAGCGGACTTCCCACAGTTTTATTAACATAATGGGATGCTACACAGTCGCCCCCTGCATAAATATTTTCATCACTTGTTTTGCAATATTCATTTACTACGATACCGCCTTTATCCATGCATTGCAAACCGGCATCTTTTGCAAGTTTATCATTCGGTCTGGTACCCACCGCAACAACAACCAGATCGGCAGGCAGACTTTGTTTATCCGTATCAACCGATGAAACAGCTCCTTTACCACCTATAGCCTTAACAGTCTCGGACAGTATAAGTTTTACACCTTTTTGACGCAGATGCTTTGCAGCAAACATTGCCACATCTTTATCCAGTATGGCAGGCATTATCTGATCTTCCATTTCCACCATTGTTACATCAAGGCCTTTTTTAACAAGAGCCTCCGACATCTCAATACTGATAAATCCCGCTCCGATAAGAACAGCACGCTTTAATTTCTGAGCTTCGATTTGTTTAACAATTGTATCCGCATCATCAGGTTGCCTGATAAACCAGACATTTTTCAAATCAACGCCGGGAATGGGGGGCCTGAATGGATAACCGCCGGTTGCCAGCACCAGCTTGTCGTACTTCATTTTATCTGTTTTTCCGCTAGCCAGATCTTTTACTTCAACGGTTTTATTTTTCCGATCGATTGCAATTGCTTCTTTTCCTGTAAGGACTTTAACACCTTTTGCTTTTTCAAAAAAAGCCGGGGTTCGTGCCACACCAACCGGGGTTTCGGTGAGCATTTCAACTCTTTCAAATAAACCCTCAACATAATAAGGCAAGCCGCAGGCTCCGTAAGAAACAATGCCTCCCTTTTCTATAATTGTTATATCAGAATCCGGGAGGAGTCGTTTCAGCCTCGATGCTGTCTTGGGCCCGCAGGCAACACCGCCAATAACTAATACTCGAAGTTTTATATCAGACATTTCTACTCCTTATTTCGTTTGGATTGAGGCTTTTGAAAAATGTCCGGTTTTGCTGAGGTTAACAAAAGGTGAGATATTCAATCACAAGAATACATAAAGTATTTCAAAAATTGAAATCAAACCTCACGCAAAATCGCGCAAAAGAGGTATTTTTTCAAGAAGCCTAGAATAGAAAAACGAAATAATAATATTACATTAACATCGATCACACAAGAAAAGACTTGTAAAATTATCTTTCTTCAGGCCCCAAAAATATTAACAGGTCTATAAGGATGACTGCCCTCAATTACATCAACACCGGCTTTTGCCTTTACTTTCGATATAATTGTATCTTTGTACGGACAATTATCTAAAAGGCATGTACCTATATGTACGGCATCAATTTTTTCATTTGTTAGTCCCATCCATGCTTTCAAATTTACAAGACGCACTATCGGTGAGGTGCCAGGACATCCTCCGCAATGCAAAAGAGCCCTTAATTTGGCATCACTGCCTTTATATCTTTCAAATTCACCTTCTTTTTTATCAAAAGCCATCAGGCAGCGTTGACATCCCAGACAGGTTTCATCCTTAATATTTTTACAGCTTAACACAGCAATATTCATTAATACTTCCTCCATATTTAATCCAACCATGAACTCAGTTATGAATCATATCTGATAAAATTTTATATTTTTAAGGTAAGATTTTTTATTTCTTTTAAGCGTACAAGCAGTTCAACCGCTTGTTCTGCAACAGGTCGGGGCAGTAGTTGCGATATCAAACCGAGCCCTTCGCTTGCTTCGTGAAATTGTTTAGCATCAAGAGAACTTACGACTGAACAATTAACCATCGGATTAACGGAAAGCAATCGTAAAGCTAACTGCAATCCGGTCATATCTTTTAAGTTTTCATCTGCAACAACTAGGTCGACAGGACTGACAGAAACCATGTCCAGCGCCTTTTGGCCTAAGTCAGCCCATAAAACTTCAACATCTTTTTGCTTTTCTATTTCTTTAGCAAAATCGAAAAAGTTTTCTTTAGTTGCAGTAACCAGCAATAATTTTAACATAAGAACCTCTTATACCTACCAGTGGCCTTCGGTATTCGGGTTATCTGCTAATGGTAGCTTTCCGTCAAGATATGCCTTAACAGCATCTTTAACCGATCCTGAGGCATCATTAGCCACGCCGACTTTTGCAGCCCTGAGTGTTTTGAAAGCATTGGGACCGCAAAATCCGGTAAGCAGAACCTTTGCGCCTTTTTGGCTTACCATACTTGCCGCCTGAATGCCGGCACCTTTGAGAGCATTAATATTCTCCTTATTATCCAGCACCTCAAACTCAAAGGTTTCCGAATCCACAAGAAGTATGTGGGCTGCCCTTCCAAAGCGAGGATCAACCTGCGAATCCAGATCCATTCCGGCAGATGTTACAGCTATTTTCATTATTTGATCTCCCTGCTTCTGATTTTATCTTTTAACAGATATTGCTCCGGTTAATTATTCCTTAGATCAACCGCCCCCACCTCCGCCACAGACCTGCTTATCACTGATGACAGGCAGTTTGCCTGCGATTAAATCTTCCACAACCGGTCTTATTTCAGCCCTGGTATCATCATGATAAACATCAATGCCCACCTGTCTGAAACCCATCAGAGGGCGCATTCCTATTCCGCCGACAACAAGAGCATTCACTTTATGTCCCGCCAGAATATTAACAGGCACCATACACCCACCCTGGACATGCTCCTGATTGGGAACAGTACTTACACTCTTTATTTTTCCATCTTCCACATCGATCAATGTGAACACATCACAATGACCAAAATGACCGGAACGCTGGCCATCAAGACCGCCTGCTTCCATTGACGGAATTGCTATTCTTCCATTTTCCATTTGCTAAAAACCCTCCATAATTTAAATTAATTTACTTATTTCAATCTGGTTTACTAATTGTCGTTTAAATATTTACTTATTTGTTTCCAAATCGTCATGATCGCTTGGGCAGATATCGAATCTTTATCATATTCAAAAACCGTTTTTCCCTGTACCATTGATTTAGTTACTGCATTATCAAAGGGAATTTTGCCCAGAACAGCCATTCCCATGCTTTCCGAATACTTTTCTATTGCCTGAGTCTCTTCTTGATTAAGATCGAACTTATTTACACATACCATGGCCGGCACCTTAAAATGTGCGGCTAACTGCGCAACACGTTCCATGTCATGCCGGCTTGAAACTGTAGGTTCGGTAACAATCAGAACGGCTGATGCACCACCAATGGAAGCAATGACAGGACACCCTATGCCCGGTGGCCCGTCCGTAATAATTAAATCAAGGCTGTTTTTTTCCGCAAGCTTTTTGGCTTCCTGCCTCACAAGCGTTACCAGCCTTCCGGAATTTTCCTCAGCGATACCCAGTCTGGCATGAACCATAGGCCCAAACCGGGTTTCGGAAATATACCATTCACCGCAGGTTTGTACCGGAAACTCGATAGCCTTTTCAGGACAAAAATAAACACAAACACCGCAGCCTTCGCATTCTAAATCATTTACAACAAAATCATCATTTATAGCATTCCATTTGCACAGATCCCGGCACAAACCGCATTCGGTACAGAATTTTTCATCAATAACTGCTTTGCAGCCGCCTTTAAAATCATTTCGTTGTTGAATATCCGGGGCAGTTATAAGATGGAGATCGGCTGCATCCACATCCGCATCGCATAGAATTTTATTTTCGGCAAGTGAGGCAAAGGCTGAAACAATACTGGTTTTTCCGGTGCCGCCTTTACCACTGATTATTACCAACTCTTTCATTAAATATCCCCCGGTCAACTCTGATCTGCGAGTTCTTTTATGCGGCTGTTTAAAAACAAAAACTTCTCCCGCCATTCGGGCATTGCATCCACAAGAAGTTGTCCCCGTGAATAGGCCTCTGCAATTTTCCTGCTGAATGGTATCTCCATAAGTACCGGTATTTTCATATTTGCAGCATAGTCTTTCACCTGCCCGTCTCCAATGTCCGAACGATTAATTACCAGCCCATGAGGTATTCCCAGTATCCTCACAGCTTCAACTGCAAGTTTCAAATCATGAAGGCCAAAAGGAGTTGGTTCCGTTACCAGCAATATAAAGTCTGAATCTTTCATAGAAGTAATCACCGGACAGGAAGTTCCAGGAGGGGCATCGATAATGGTTAATAATTCGGGCCGGGTAAAAGAACGAACCTTACGGATAAGCGGAGGTGACATTGCCTCTCCGACTCTTAATTTTCCGTGAACAAAATCCACACCGTTCCTATTCCCTCTTTCTATAACACCCAATTCTCTGCCCGTTTCCGAAATAGCACTAACAGGGCAAACCTTCATACACCCGCCGCAACTATGGCACATTTCCGGAAATGTCAGTATAACTTCACCCAGCACCAGGATTGCCTTAAACTGGCATATCTGGGCACATTTACCGCAGAAATTGCACTTATCCTCATCTACTAATGGAACCGGAGTTGAAACTTTTTCAGTTTCTTTAATTGCAGGATTAAGAAAAAGATGCGCATTAGGCTCTTCCACATCACAGTCTAAAAGCTGTACATCCTTTCCTACAGAAACAGCAAGATTTGTGGCAATAGTCGTTTTGCCCGTTCCACCTTTTCCGCTTGCAACGCTTATAATCATTATTTTAAGTTTCCTATGCCCTTGCCATTAGACTTCCACATTTAGGACAAGCTACACCATAACAGGGATTGCCGCGCTCATGGGGCTGTTTTTCTCCACATTTCGGACATATGCACTCTCCCCCCAGTCCGACACCTTGTCCACCGCCCATGCCGCGCCCGCCGCCCATGCCTTTTGTTGCTCCGGAACCGCTCTGATTCTTCCCGCCGCCAGTTCTTCCTTGCCCTTGTCCTTTAGGTGACATAATTTTTCTCCTTTATAAAATTTTCCACCAGGCTGCTGCTCAAAGTTTAGTCATAATATCAGCATAGGAGGGTTTTAGTTTGATGCAGCAACCCAGTGAAAAAACCGATTTAAAACGGATGTAACTTAATTATCAGTTCAACCATTTTATCAAATTCCTGTGAAAACCCCAGTTTTTCCTGATCCAGACTTGCCAGAAGCCCTTCATCAGCACGTCTGACCACTTCAGGCTCAATAGGGAGACTTGCTAAAAATCTTAAGTTCTCTCTGGCAGCCATTGCTTCACCGCCATGTGCCTTGAATAGGTCCGTTTTCTCGCCACAATGGCTGCATACAAAACCGCTCATATTTTCTACTATTCCCAGTATAGACATATTAACCTCGCGGCAAAAATTAATGGATTTTCTAACGTCAGCCAAAGAAATTTCCTGAGGAGTTGTTACGATGAGAGCCTTTGCATCCGGAATGGTCTGAGCTACAGTAAGTGGCTCATCCCCTGTGCCCGGCGGTGAATCAATAATCATATAATCAAGCTCTGACCATTCAATGTCCGAGATAAATTGTTTGATAACTCCAATTTTAAGAGGACCACGCCATATTGTTGCGGTATCTTTATTTTCTCCCATAAGTGTCTCAATAGACAAGACATGTAAATTGGACATATATTGGACAGGAAGCATTTTCCCCGAAGTTTCAGATTGCATCACTTTGCCATTTACTCCTAACATTCTCGGTATACTAGGCCCATGAAGATCCACATCCAGAAGACCAACCCTGCATCCTTTTTTTGACAGGAGAACAGCGAGATAGGCAGCTATACTACTTTTGCCGACACCTCCTTTTCCGCTCATTACCAAAATTTTATTTTTAATATTGGCAAGCTGTTTTCCGATTTCGATATCCTGTATTGCATGCTGGTCGTTTTGGTTGCCCGCCCCACAACTTTGGCTCAACATATTACTTTTTCTCCTTTTTTAGTGCTTTCAACCCGATAGAAACCGAATTATATTATCTATAGCCAGTTTCAAAACGCTCCATTTTGGCCGATCTCGGCGTTGGGCTCAAATTTCAATCCTCGAAATACTAAATGTATTCCTGTGGTTGAAATTCTCTCCCGCCTTGAGCTTGAACAAACTGAAACGTTTTGAAAGTGGCTCATATTACGCTTTATATTCCGAAGAAGCCTCTTTGGGGTTTCTGTTGCAGCTTGTTTTTCGTGTTCTTCTCTGCACGGGACATTTTTGAATATCATTTCTGCCATAATTTTCTCTGCTTCGCTTGCAGCCCGGCATAAGGAATCCGGAACGAAAAATGTTTCCTTTAAGGTATGCTTCCAGAACATCCTCAGGATGACCTGATATGTTTTGAATAACATTAATACCGGATGCCGCAAGCAATCTCCAGAAAGGGCGCGACACAGCACCGCATATTAATGTATCCACTTGCATGCCGCAGATACGAACACATCTTCGGGACAGTTCCGGTTCATCAAGGTATATTTCAAACCTTGACTTCTCTTTCCTGTCTTCGAGTTCGACAATTAAAAGTTTTGATGCCGTATCTAATACAGGCGATACTTTGTCGTACCAAACAGGAATGGCTATTCTCATTTGAAATACCCTTGCCTATACTGTTCTTAATAAAAGAAACCGGATAATAGCTTGTTTCAACATCTGCAAATCTTTTTCTTCAAAGCTATTGCTGTTATTATATAAGCATTTTATACGCCATGATATATGGAGCGCCCATTATTTTTGTATCTTGCTAATATTTAATGATATTATTATTGGAAAGAATCTACGGGAAAAAGAATGGCGCTATTGCATATTTGCATTAATGCAATATTACCTGCACATAGCGTTGCGATTATGCTATTATATTAAAGGTGCATTAAGTTCTTGCACGACCATCTATTTTGGGGATTTCGAGATTAAAGCGTTTGATTTTTCTCCAGAGTGTGGCCGGATGCATACCAAGCTTAGTTGCTGTAGTCTTCCTGTTATATTTATTTTTAATCAGGACATCTAAAATAAAATTTTTCTCAATTTCATCCAGTGACTCAGCTTCTCTTATTTTTTCACTTCTTGGAAGAATTTCTTCGGCAACCGGTTTTTGGCAAAGATAATCAGGCAGGTATTCGGTACTAATAAGGTTTTCTTTACAAACAACGATGGCATATTCAATTATATTTTCAAGTTCGCGAATATTTCCGTCAAACCTATGAGACATAAGTATATGAAGTACTTCAGAGGTAACACCTTGCACTTCTTTATTATTCAGATGGCTGTACTTTTTGATAAAATGATCGGTTAAAAGAGGAATATCCCCTTTGCGTTCCCTTAAAGGCGGAAGTTTTATTTTTACTACATTTACACGGTAGTATAAATCTTCACGGAAACTCCCGGTTTTCACAAGATTTGCCAGATCCTTGTTTGTAGCCGTTACAATTCGGACATTGGCTTGTTCGGACTTCGTACCACCCAGAGGCTCATAGGTTTTATCCTGCAACACCCGGAGTAACCTTACCTGTAATGCGGGTGTTATATCACCGATTTCGTCTAAAAAAAGCGTGCCCCCTTTAGCAAGAGCCAAACGGCCAGGCTTATCTTTTTTAGCATCTGTGAAAGCACCGGCTTTGTATCCAAAGAGTTCCGATTCCAGAAGACTATCAGGCAAGGACCCGCAATTTATGGTTATCATCGGTCCTTTGCTTCTGTGGCCAAGAGAGTGAATAGCTTTGGCAAAAAGCTCCTTTCCTGTCCCACTTTCCCCCTCTATCAATACTGTTGCATCACTTTCGGATATTTGCTCAAGCATAGCAAAAAGACGCAGCATTTCCTTGTCTTTGCTTATTATATCATGAAATGAATGTCTTCCCGAAAGTTCCTTTCTCAAAGCTTCAAGCAGGCTAAGATCGCGGAAGGTCTCGGCACCACCTATCATAAGTCCTTTTTTATCTTTCAAAACAGCTGTGGAAATACTTACGGGAATACGTTCACCCTCTGAATTTACAATAAAAATAGATTTATCAATAACCTGCCGTCCGGTTTCCATTGTTTGACGTAAAGCACATGCTTTTTCGCAAATGCTTGCCCTGAAGACATCCCAGCAATGACGCCCCAGCGCCTCTGCTTTTTCTATCCCGGTTATTTTCTCTGCAGCACGATTAAAAGAGGTTATCCGCCAGTCCGAATCAACCGTAAAGACCCCGTCTGCAATGCTGTCAAGTATGATCTGTGTCTGAACTTCCATTATAACAAAATCTTTCGCGTTTACCCTATTCGTAAATCCTGTCTCATATTAATGTATTTGAATTTGTGACATCTGATGCATAAAAAGTCAAAATTATTTTTTCTTTTCAAATTATGACGGACTCGTTGAAAGTCACCAAACCGTCATACCGGCGAAAGCCGGAATCCTGAAACTATTTAAATTATTGGATGCCCCCGGCTTACATACTGCCGGGGCAGGCTTATCGGGTCCGGTATGACGAAACAGGAATTTCCAGACTTTTAATAGTCCATATACATGATAACTATAAGTAATTGATGTAAGTAATAATTGTATCATTCCGAAAAAGCTTCAATCTTTCAACTACACATCAATACCCGAATATAATGGGATTTTGAGTTTTTGTTCAGGCACTATTTAAGTACATTGCAGCTGTAAAATTTGAATTAACAAACGCTTAACATCTACGCTGATAGAAAAGGGGGTTTTAAACTTTTTGAACTATTATTTAATATTTGCTTGGAAAGCGAAACAAGGCATGTTAATAGAATCTATTTTTTCTTTCAGTTTGTAAATTATTTTAATTTGTATAAAAAATTTAGGGGGATTAAATGGTAAAAACTCTCATCTCATATTCTTCAAGGTCGGGAAATACCAAAAAAATGGCCGAATATATAGCAGAAGGTATTAAGTCAACTGTGGGGATGGAAGTTGTATTAAATAAAATTGCAGATACTGTGATAGATGATATGCTTAATGCCGATGTAATCATATTCGGCTGCCCCACTTATTTTGGAGTAATGACTGCCGAGGTAAAAGAGCTAATGGATAAAAGCGTAAAATATTTTGGTAAGCTCAACGGAAAAATCGGAGGAGCTTTTACATCTTCGGGCAATATCGGGGGCGGGAATGAAACAACAATATTAAGTATTCTCCAGGGTTTTCTCATCCATGGTATGATAATACAAGGTATGCAAAAAGGAAACCATTATGGACCTGTATCAATAGGTGCACCGGATGAAACCGCCAGGGAAGAATGTATACGTTACGGAAAAATAATAGGCGACCTTAGCTTAAAGATATTGAAATGAATAATCCGAAAATCCCACATAAAGAGCTTGTAGCCGACTGGCATGCACTTATGCGAACTTTCATAAGGCCTGAAGATGTAGCTGCAAAAGCCACTCTTCTTAAATACATGGAGCAGATCCTTTTTGGACTTCATGATTTTTTAAATACGCATGTTGGTATAACGGAAGAAATCAGCTTAAAAGATTTATCGGAGCATTATAAAGATACGCTTATCAGCGAAAATCCCGAAGAAAAACTAGCCGATATTATTGCAAATATCATTGAAAAAACCGCACCTAATGCCGTTAATGTTGCATCTCCGTTTTTTGTTGGCCATATGACTTCGGCAATACCCTTTTTCATGGTACATCTTAAAACAATCACAACCGCTTTAAATCAAAACGTAGTCAAGCTTGAAACTTCAAAAATCTTATCAATTATTGAAAAGCAGGTTTTAGCAAAGATACACAGAATTATATTCAGAGAAAGTGAAGATTTTTATTTAGAACATGTTCAAAATTCCCGCACCTCCCTAGGTTGTTTCACTGAAAACGGAACGATAGCAAACCTGACTGCTTTGTGGATTGCAAGAAATACTCAGCTATGCCCGAAAGTGGGCTTTGAAGGAGTAGACCAGGAAGGGATATTCGCCGCATATAAAGCTTATGATATAGAAAAAAGCGTGATACTTGTATCCGAACTCGGTCATTTTTCGCTAAAAAAAGCCGGGGGCCTGCTTGGCATAGGAAACAAAAACATTATCTCTATAATTGTAGACAGCGACAATCGAATAGATATTATTAAGCTTAAAGAAAAAATCCATGAAATAAAAAAATCCGGACTCAAAACAAAAATTCTTGCGATAGTAGGCATAGCAGGTACTACCGAAACCGGCACCATAGACCCATTACGCCAACTCGGAGAAATTTGCTCTGAAAATAATATTCATTTCCATGTTGATGCTGCATGGGGAGGCCCTGTCCTTTTATCTGAAAAATATAAACATCTGCTTGATGGAATTGAGCTTGCCGATTCGGTGACAATTGACGGACATAAGCAATTTTATATGCCGATGAGTTCAGGCATGGTTTATTTCAAAGATCCATGCTTAATGGATTCAATAAGTTATCATGCGAATTATGTTAACAGACGCGGTTCGGTTGATCTTGGGATTAAAGCTCTTTCCGGCTCAAGAGAAGCAAACTCTCTTGTTCTTGATAGCGCTCTTAAAATAATGGGCAGCAAAGGCTATGCTCTTTTGATTGAACATGGCATAGAAACAGCAAAAAGTTTTGCTGATGAAATTAATGAACGGCCTGATTTTGAGCTGATAACACCACCTTGGTTAAACATTTTAACATACAGGATTTTTCCTGAAGAATTAAGGACACAATGGGACGATTCGGAAGATGTTCAAAGAAAAATAAATGAAAAACTTAATGAAATAAACATCATGATACAAAGGTTTCAAAGAGAAGCCGGAAATAGTTTTGTATCAAGAACCACTTTAAAAGCCTATAAAGGACGTTGTGAAAATATTGTAGTACTACGCTGCGTCATAATGAATCCAATGACAAATATGAATATTCTTCGTGAAATACTGGATGAACAGGAAAATATTTACAAAAATAATATTCATATATAACATTGATGTACAAAGAGAGTAAGGGCATTATAGCTTTTATACCCTTCCATAATCATCTTCAGTTCTTTCGGTGTCATGCTCACTAAAGCTTTCTCCGGTTTGTATTTCAATAAACACAAGGTTTTCTTCACCCTGATTACTTATCCTGTGCCAGTGCTCCAGAGGCAAATCTATAGACTGACCGGCAGATAACGCATAGCCGATATTGTTTTTAGTAACATCGGCATAACCCTGTATAATATACCAGTGTTCCGAGCGATGAAAGTGGCGTTGATAGCTTAAGCGCTGGCCGGGATAAACTACTATTCGTTTAACCTTGTGATCAGGCATATCAGATAAGATTTGATAATAACCCCAAGGTCTACGGCATTTTGGCGATTTACGCCATGAATCAAGATTAAGCATGGTATATTCTTTATAGATTTATTTTTTAATTAAACATACATCTGATGGACTCGTAAAAAGCTAACGTGTTCAAGTGTTTATCGCTGCTTAATTAATAAGCAATTTGAAAGGCATTTCTTTAAGAACTATAAGCAAAATGAAAGGATAAGTCAATAATGAAAGCCCACCCACAGACAGGGCGAATGGAGCAGTTGCTGCATGATTTTGAGCCAGTCCGATACTTGTGTGCGGAAAGACTATGGTAGATATCACTTAACCCATGTTCGACAACAATTTTATGAATAACGAATAAAAGCAAAATGATATGATAAATCAGATAGCTTTTTCTTCACTACATTATTGCTTGATAGCCGGTTTTGTTCAAGGATGTTTTAATTTTTATCCTGCTCAAATCTATTTGCTTTGTTTGGGAAAGCCATCTTCATCAACAGTTAATGCCAGTGTTACCAAAGGCCGGTCATTCCGGCGCTCTTTGGATTTGCCTGGTTTGGATAACCTGCTTGTACGCTTGCTGCCTTCAAAATAAGTGTTGGTCAGATCATATAAAATAACCGTTTCTTTTAAATCAAAAATCCCTCTTGCTGTTTCCCTTTCACTTGCGGGATGAACAAGTCTTGCGACAATCAACATCTTCGCATAATCAATTTCTTTATCACTGAACTTGAGATCCTTTAATATTTTATCAAACCCGTATTCCTGTAAACTATTTACTGCAAGATGTTCAGCGCCCATGGTTTTAACATCGGTTGTAGAAACAGAGTGAATGTCCACTTTTTCATACAGAGGAGCCGGATTATAAACTGTTTTATTGTTACCGGCACAACGAAGCTGTTCTTTGATGATTACTTTGGAATAGTGTTTGGCAAGTGTTTCAATCTCAGGATCTGTCGGAAATAGTCTTTCTTGTTTATGAAGCTCGCTTTCAATAGAATTAGCCAGCTCTTTCCATTTATCTTTAGGCAAGTCCAGAAAACCCATATTCAATATAAGAGTTTGCCTTGGACCATTAGGAGTGCGGACCGATTCTACCAACTGATGCTGGATATATTTTTTACCTTTTATGGATTTAACAGTTTCCCGGATAAACATGACGTATGTATACTATCCATCCCGAACCATGTCGTGCATTATTATTATATATTCAGTCACTACATATGCTTTTCAAGAAATCGCTTACTATAATATCAGATAGTTATAAAAATATCACCGCTAAATTTAATAAATTTTTATCTGTTTTTGTCGAACTTGGGTTAAGGAAAAATCTATGCCCAAATTCAAAGTTGGTGAGTCAATAACTCAAATGGTATTATTTCCTGAAACCATTAATGACTATCTTCCTGAAGGCCATTTAGCAAAGCTTGTGTTGTCAATCGTTTCAAGTTTGAATATTGATGCAATTATTTTCAAATTCAGCGAATTGTAGAGCCCCCGACAAATTTAGGGGCTTTTTTTTGGGGGTTATCTTTCGCCATATTTTCCCGCTGCATTTTCCAAGCTGGCCCTTACTCTCGGAGCAGCTGTCCTTGCAGGCTCGCAGATAGGTGCGAGACTAGGCGTACAAGATCGATAAAAAGCGTCATAAGAAATATTTTGGTTATCTTTTAATTTTTATCGCGTGCTGGATGGGCTATATGGCATTTTAACAGAAGATAGAAAGTGGGGCAAATCTGTAAAGATCAATCATGTTTGAGAGGCTCCCGATATGGTCAAATTGTTACCCTTGCCTTTGGTTATATTTTTTGTTAAAATATCGAATTAAAAACATTGTCTATAGAAAACAGCTTCCTTTTATAGCTTTCACCCCATTATAAATAAGAGGTATACTATGAAGAAAAATGTACTTGTCATCGGCGGCAGTTATTTTGCCGGCAGAGTTTTTTGCATCAATACCTCAAAAGGTGACAATGTCGCGCTGCATGTGGTGAACCGAGGCACATATACTCTTAATCTGCCCGGCGTATGTGAGTATAAATGCGACAGGCATGATGTGGAGAAATTGTCTGAAATACTACCCGATATAAAATTTGATGCAGTGATAGATTTCTGCGGCTATAATCCCGGCGAAATAAGCGCGATCATCAATTTGCTGCTAAGCAGGACAGGGCAGTATATATTCATAAGTACTAGCAGTGTGTACGTAACAACAGGTGTGAAAAAAGAGAGCTCCCCCTTGGTAGAAGAGGACAGAACAGACCCAATATCAGAATATATATCCAACAAAATACAACTGGAGCATGAGTTGAAAGACGCATGTGCTTCCCTGGGAATACCATATACGATAGTGCGCCCGACCTTCATATACGGACCGTATAATTACGTTCCTCGGGAGTCGTATTTCATACAGCAGATACTAAAGGGTCTCCTTGTGCCTGAGCTTACGGACGCAAGTGCAAAGTTCAGTATGGTATATGTTTTGGACCTCGCTCGCGCTCTTGAGATGTTTGTGGGAAACAATAAGGCATATAACGGGGAGTTCAATCTGGCAGGTGTGGAGGAGGTGACATATACCTCTTTGTTTTCCGAGCTGGAGCGCTGCAACGGGGCACCATTTCTAAAACAGCCGGTGACGGTATCACAGGTCATAGCTGAAAATATCCCTCTGCCGTTTCCGCTGGACGAAGACGATTTGTGCAGCGGAGAGAAAATGACACAGCGCTTTGGGTTTGAATACACATCTTTTTCCGCCGGGATGGACAAAACGTTCACAGCGTTCAAGGCGGTATTTTCATAAATAAAATTTATCGATTATCCGCAGATGTTCATTGTAAAAATTGCTGCATAATGATTTTAAGCTATTGTGTCGGCGATCTTTCAAGTTCGCCTATTAACCGAGCTCTTTCAGAATCACCCAGTTGTGATTTGCGACCTCTACCGGATTAATATGTACAATAATTAAGGAGTCTACTATATATATGACAATTTTTAATAAGATAGAATCCAGTGAATTGTTTATGGGGAAAATAAGTAACGGCAGTGATCTGTTGGAAGAAATCACTGATATTTGTCGAAAGAAGTCCATAATGCTTGGGCGTATAGAAGCTATAGGTGCTGTACAAAAGGCACGCCTTGCATTTTACAATCAGCAAACTCGTGAATATCAATTTATTACAATAGATCAACCACTGGAAATAACGCAACTAGTGGGCAATATTTCACTTAAGGACGGGGAACCGGTTGTTCATGCCCATATCACTTTTGCGGACAAGACAGGACAAGCCTATGGCGGGCATCTTGCTCCTGGAACAGTGGTTTTTGCATGTGAATTTATAATGGAAGTTTTTACAGGACAGGTTTTTGAGAGAAAGCCTGATAAACTAACCGGCTTGCATTTGTGGGAAATGCGGAAATAAAAGCAAATGAGCAAAGAAGCATTAAAAATGCTGGAGAATTTTTCTGCAATCTGGAATTTCAGGGTTTTATCAATAGACAGTCATTCTATCACTATTGGAAAATTGGTGATCGCAATAGCTGTTTTTATTGCAGGCATTATAACCATCAGAATCCTGAATAAAACTATAGGAAACCGTCTCTTCAGCAAATCCCGGTTCAAGGAGACCACCACCGCTGCCATTCAGAAAATGTTCAACTACTTTGCCTATCTTTTGGTTTTGCTTTTTGCTCTTCGTATGCTCAACATCCCCCTCACAGCCTTTGCTTTCCTGGGTGGCGCCATTGCCATAGGTGTTGGCTTCGGAGCCCAAACGCTGATTAACAATTTCATCAGCGGTTTCATTATAATGGCGGAACAGCCAATTGCCATTGGTAACCTCATTGATGTTGATGGAGTTTTGGGCCAGGTTGAGGAAATCGGAGCAAGATGTACGCGCATCCGAACAGGAGAAAACATTCATATATTGATACCAAACAGCGTTTTTCTGGAAAAAAACATAACTAACTGGACTTTATCAGATCAGAAAATCAGGGCAAAGGTTGTTGTGGGTGTTATCTACGGTTCTCCTGTAAAGGAAGTAGAAAGACTTTTGTTAAAAACCGTAAAAGAAAATGATAAAGTTCTACAGGATATAGAACCCTTTGTTGTGTTTTCCGATTTTGGAGATAATGCTTTAATTTTTGAGGTTCACTTTTGGATAAGTATTCGCCGCATTATAGATCGACGCCTCATTGAAAGCAGCATAAGGTTTCGCATTGATGCTCTCTTCCGCGAGGCAGGCATTGTAATTGCCTTTCCACAGCGTGACGTTCATCTTGATACTTTAAAGCCGCTTGAATTTCGCCTTTTAAACAACAAGGCAGTACCGGAAGAAAATCGATAAACAAATGAGCCACTTTCAAAACGTTTCAGTTTGGTCAAGCTCAAGGCGGGAGAAAATTTCAACCATAGGAATACATTAAGTATTTCGAGGATAGCGCTAAAGCTTCACTCCGTGCGAAATTTGAGCCCAACGCTTAAGATCGGCCAAAATGGGGCGTTTTGAAACTGGCTCAAATATCTTTCATTTCTTTCGCCCGTTAATATCATCAAACACATTACCTTGTTTTACCATGTCCAGATGCAAAAGATTATCGGAAGCATAAATAGTTCCTCTTAAACTGTATACTTTACCGAAAATATCTTTTTTAAGCAAAGTACTTATTATTTTGTCCGGTCCGGTAAGCTTTAGCACAGGAGGAAAAAGTTGATTAATAATGGAGTACCCGTGTTTGGTCCCACTAATATTTCTTACTTTATCAATCTTAAAAAGCATTGTTTTATTAAGGATTTTAACAGTAATGATATCTACCTTCGGACGTTTGTCTACAGGATAAAAAGTTCCGATAAGCAAGATTGTGGGGTTCTCCCTGATTTGTGGCAAGTAAACCCTGTTGACAACATGGTCGCATTGCACATTGGAAGAAAAAAATACCAATATGAATAAAAACAAAAAAACTGCCCCTATGCATTTATTCATAAATCTCATAATTATTCCCTAAATTTGTTAAATCTATTTTATGCCCTTGGCTGATAGTGCCTTTTAAGCCAGGAAGCCAGACCATCCAGTCCGGGAAAAAGCATTCTTTCCGTAATATTTGCCTGATCAAGCTTGTCTCTTATCTCCCATTTAAGCTCTTTCGGAATTATGATACGTCTGAAAAGCTTTGGGTGTTTGATTATCCAATCTTCCATGCTTGAAACCGGGCTTGACATGAACGAAAACAGCGCAAACTGGTTAACTATTCGCGCATCTATGGAAGGCGGCTCAAAAAAGGCGACAAGCATTTCAGAGGACAGAGTGTCAAAACTGTGGGCATCAGGAAGCGCTTTTTCCAGCATTCCTATTGTCAAGGCATTTGCATTTGCTGCCGAAAGCTCGCCGCTCAAGGGTTCAGGAAGAAGACGGTTTGCTTCTACGTAATCGACTTTCCAAATAACGCCATCTACGTCATATTTGCCGGTATCGCTTGTTGCATAGTGCATAGCAACAAAAGGCGAATATGTCCAATCAAGAAGTCTTGTCGGCAGGCCATGATGCTGAGCAAGAGTCATCCAGCTCCAATGAGAATCTCCAATATCAACATCATCAAGCCTTGCATATTTCCTGAAATTTCTTAGCAGATGATATTCCAGTTGGGTCGAATTACAGCAATTGCGCGAGAAACTTGTAAGCAGTTTATAATTTTTGTCGGATAGTCCCCTGAACGCATAATTGGATCTAAAACGTAAAATATCTTTCTGCCAGGAGCCTTCGTAAACACGTTCACATAAATCGGCCCATGACTTGATTACTACATCATTTTGTTCAACCGGATTCGTCATTTGTTCCTCACTGAGATAGCTTGCAGATCAATTTCGCTTTTGCCCATGGAAACCAGGGCTTTTAGTATTTCATTAACAGGCATTGCAAGCGGTTTAACTAAATTTTCATCCATTACTATCAGGCGTCCTGATGTTGGATTCGGAACACCCGGTATAAAAATTACTAATTTTGTATTTCCTTTATCATCGGTTATTTTATTGGTTACTAATCCAAGCTCTTCAGATTCAATATCTCTGCTGGGAACCAGTACTGCCTCATGGAATATTGCATCTTCTCCTTTCCCATAGCCAAGTATCTGTTTCAAAGTTTGATATAAGCGGCCCAATGCGGGCATTTTATCCAACACGCTATCAACCCGGTTCCAAACCCATTTGCCTATAAAAGTAGTAAGCGCAAATCCAATCAGATAAATAAGAATAACTGCGGCAAGAAGCCCGAAACCCGGAAAATAGAAAGGCAATTTCGAAAGCCCTGAACTTGAAATGCTTGATTCCAGATAACCAATGGTAATAATTAAACCGCCCACAGGTAATATGGCGACGATTCCTGCCAAAAGACTACTTGTAATGTGTTTACGTATTCGTTTCATATTTTTTAATTTTTAAAAAGTTATTTTATAAATCTGCGTATTGGTTTGGGTATATTTAATGCTACAATCTTTCTATTGGTCAGGTATTTAAGTCCTTCTCTATCATCTCTTTTTCAGTGATATCTTTTTAGAAGCATTTCGGCAATACAGGAAATAACAGGGTCCTTCTCTATCACAATTCTTTTAAGTACTTCCCTGGCGTAATCATTTCGAAAAGCACCTATTGCTCTTACCGCCTGTAAAACGATAGCTCTATCTTCAGATATGAGTAGCGGCTCAATACCTTCTTTGATATAGCGAATTGCCATATCATCACAAACTTTATTCCTGGCCAGGCTTATGGACGACTCTTCCAGTATCAGCAGCATCTGTATCGAGCTTTTACCTTTATTGTTAAGCTGCCACAAAATATCATCGGCTATTTCCTTATCACATAAATATTTATTATATCCTCTCAGATGGTCTCTTGTCTGTGGGTATTTTGCAGATGCAATCAGAATCCTTATTTTTAATTTTAGAGCCTTTTGATTGGCGGGATTTAAAGATAGAGCAAGACTCGCTTTTTCCTGAGCCGCATCAAACTGTTTTTTCAAAAAAAGATCTTCAGCAGAAGCCAGATAGTTTTCCGACTCTTCCAGCTTTTTCTGCAATCTGTATTTTTCTTCCTCACCATAATAACGTTTATGCCTCCCGTCTATATCAAATAAGCTACGCCCCAAAAAATCTCCTGTTAATATTATTGGAGAACAAACCGTTCGAGGCACCAGTAAAGCACATTCGGTAACGTATTCCTTATCCCAATTAATATTATCCCACAACAAATCCACAGTATCGGCGGCAGCATCATCCACTACGGATATGGGATGAACAACTAATGCATCAATGCTTACTGCTACTAATCCGGTTGGTATTATCAAAGGGGATGAAATTACTCTTAAGGTTTTATCTTCAGGAACGCAATATTTTTCAAATGTATTTAGTATCGGAGTGTTGTTTCGATTAAAAACCGCGCAACCATTTAGAAATAGTACTATCACAACAAAAATAATTAATTTATTAATAGTCATATTTAATCCACTCCTATTAATTTATTGAGAAAAAGCATCGTAGAATCATATCGCCGGTAAAATAGAGTGGTGTTGAAATAACTTTTGGTAAAAGTAGCATCATCTGACGAAAATCAGATCCCTGTGGATTTTCCCAAATGACTTCAGAGGTATCTTCAGCCGCTTTTGGAACTGATACCAGTGGATGCACTATTGTCATATCTGTAATGGCTGCAACTGTTCCTACCGGCATAAAGACCGGTGCAGCAGTAATTTTGCCCCCGGTGCTTTCGATTTGTATCTTGTCATCCAGGAGATTAAGTGTCCGTCTATTATCTTTATCTGCGATTGCACATCCGGAACAAATAACAACGCTCAATAAGGTTATTAATATAAAAAAACAATTATAGTTTTTAATCTGCATCAGGTTACCTCCTGTATCTTTTCAGTGAGATCACGTTTTCGTATTCATTGCAAGTGTTGGCGCATTTAATTTGCCATTTCTTGTGGCCAAATACTATTCTTCTTCATTGTATTATTTTCCCGATTCTATCCCAGCGTATCTTCCGGTTTTCCTTATCCCATGACCAATAAATACTACAGGCTTTTCCTTCCACATTCGATTTTTTTACAAATCCCCAAAATCTGCTGTCATAACTGTGATCCCTGTTGTCACCCATTACAAAGACAGAGTCATCCGGGACAGTCACAGGACCGAAATTGTCTCTTGGCATAGAATCTTTCGGAATTATTTTTGGTTCAGTATAAATTGCATAGGGCTCTTGAAACAAGGCTCTATTGATGAATACTTTCTTGTCCACAATTTCGATGGTTTCTCCACCTAAAGCTATAATTCGCTTTATGAAATCTTTGTTGGGGTCTTCAGGAAAAGGGAAAAGGATTATATCTCCTCTATTTAATCCTGCTCTTACTGCAAATAATTTTCTGGCGATAATATGATCGCCAATCTGCAAAGTTGGTTTGAAAGAGGAGGCAGGTATTTTATAAGCCTGAAAAAAATACTTTTTAACCAATGCATTATCTATCGGCTGTACGATAAGCGAAGCCAAGATCCAGCATCCGAGATAAATATACCATTTGTTATATTTCTTTGGGATATATCCGAACCTTTTCTGTTTTGAAGCTTTTGCGGCATCTAATATACAATACAACAGGAATGCAATCACTACTAAAACACCGGAAAATAATACAGGGGCCGTTGGGTAAAAATAAACCAGCGGGGAAAAACCAGCTAATAGAAAAACTTGCCATATAAAAAACAGAAGGATTCCTTTTTTAGCCTCTCCTGAGTACAGGTGCCCCAACCCTATTCCAAAAAGAGTCAATACCCCTGCATACCATGCGCTTCTTGGCTTATCATTCAAAAGTAGTCCTCCTTTTCGTGAAAACATAACGTTATTATAAATGAACAGAAAGAACAAAGCATAGCAAGGCGATTTTTGTTTATCGCCTCACATCATTATTTATACCTCGTGTAGAGACGCAAAATTTTGCGTCTCTAAATGTCTATGAATCAGTGAGATATAATTTCATCATCCGAGCCACTTTCAAAACGTTTCAGTTTGGTCAAGCTCAAGGCGGGCGAAAATTTCAACCACAGGAATACATTGAGTATTTCGAGGATTGAAATTTGAGCTCAACGCAGAGATCGGCCAAAATGGGGCGTTTTGAAACTGGCTCATCCTTCAAATTTATCGGATTATTTTAGTATAATATTACATTTTATAACATGATTAATTATTTCGCTTGTTGCGATCATAAAAACGAAAATGCCATGCAAAATCTATTTTTTCTCCGCGGATGATGGAACCAATATTTTTGATTGCGGCCCAAAGCGGTTTTGCGAACATGAAGACGGTGGTGATCGTTATCGTTGTAGAGACGCAAAATTTTGCGTCTCTACCGGTTGAACGATGATAGAACTGGGTACTTCGCTGTGTTTTACGCGATAGCCGACGAAGATTATGACATAAACATTAATAAATTTTACCGACCTGCTTTATGTTTTACCTTTGATCGCACCTTGCAAAGTGGTTTGTAAGAAATCCATATATACCACAATATGCATCTATATAATAGAAAGAAGCAAACATAGACCGCCTACTGCCATAAGAAAAATACAAATAATCAGAAGCTGCCCATATTTTTCAATTCTCTCTTTTCTTCGTTGTTCTGTTTTACCTGTTTAATTTAGTCGGCTAGTATAATACAAGGTTCCCCAGATTGCCGCACATATGCCAAAAACACCTTCGATAATGTCAATTATTTGATTCATATTACTTTAGCTTGATCTAACGATAAAGCTTATAATCAATATTAAATTTTCTTGCCTTGTAATTAAATTTTCTGATTGTAGTTTTTAATACTTTTGCAGCTTGGGCGCAGTTTCCTCTGGTGTTTTTTAGTGCATCGATAATTTTTTCTTTTTCAAGATTTTCAACCGAACCTTCAAGTGAAAGCAAGGGCATTGTTCCGGATTCCACACCTGTTTGTAAGGTAGGTGGAAGATGGTAGCTGTGAATGGTTTTTTCTTCGCATAACAGAACAGCCCTTTCTATACAATTTTCCAGTTCCCTCACATTTCCCGGCCAGTGGTATGCCATAAGCATATCAATTGAAGGTGTGGAAAACCTGCGAATATCTTTTTTATTTTCCTTTGTATATTTTTCAAGAAAGCTGTCTGCCAAAAGGAGAATATCGGTTTTTCTTTCTCTTAAAGGCGGCATATAAATCGGAAAGACATTTAATCTGTAATAGAGATCCCCCCTGAAAGTCCCGTCTTCAACACCTTGTTCAAGATTTTTATTTGTAGCAGCGATAATACGGACATCCGTTTTTATTGTTTTATGCCCTCCTATCCTGTCGAACTCTTTTTCCTGAAGTACTCTAAGCAAATTTACCTGAACATCAAGATTTATTGAGCCTATTTCATCCAAAAATATAGTGCCTTTATTTGCAAGTTCGAATTTTCCGAGCTTTTGTTTAATTGCGCCTGTAAAGGCCCCTTTTTCATGCCCGAACAGTTCACTTTCTATAAGGTTTGCCGGAAGAGCTGCACAATTAACTTTTACAAAAGGCCCTTTTGCTCTGTGACTGCCATAATGAATTGAGTTTGCTATAAGCTCCTTGCCTGTACCGCTTTCACCACGAACAAGAACAGTGGCATTGCTTTTTGAGACTTGAGAAATCATCTGGAAGACTTCTCTCATTCTGCTGCTGTTGCCTGTGATATTTGTTATGCTGTATTTGTTTTCAAGTTCACTTTTCAGCCTTTTATTTTCATTTCTTAACTGTTCTTTCTCAAGATTTATGTTCTCAAGATTTATAACTTGCCTGGCTATCATTGTTGCTATAACCGAAAGTAGTTTCGTGCCTTCCTTAAGCTGATATTTTTCATCATAAGGCCTGTCTACACTGAGCGCTCCTATAACCTGATTTTCTTTTTTTACAGGAACACAAATAAACGAGACCTCCTGATTTTTTGAATTCTTGCGCGAAGCCGTACGATTGAGAAAAAGAGGCTCCTCACTGATTTTGGCAATGGAGAATTCTTTTCCTGTTTCAATGACGCGTCCTGTAATTCCTTCCCCCAGCTTATATTTTACATTGTCTACTGCGCTCTTTGAAATACCATGCGCCACCTCGATATTTATTTCATTGCTCAAGGGGTTTAAGATAGTAATTGTTCCCCGAACCATGTTCATGGAAGTGGACAGAATATCTAAGACTTTATATAATGATTTCTTAAGATCAAGATGTTCGTTTAATGCATTGCTTATTTCATAAAGCATCGTAACATCTTCAATTTTTTGCATGGTTTGTTTATCGGTCATTGGCGGCAATAAGTTTCAAGAAAACTTTCTCCTTTTATTTTATGTAAAATTTTTCTTGAGATAATAATACAAAAATGTAAAAAATAGCAAGCTTTCTTACAATAATATTTAAACCTGCATAGGAACAAACCGATCAATTGTAAAGCATTAACGGATAGGAACAATATTTATGATTCTTCATATTGATATGGATGCTTTTTTTGCTTCTGTTGAGCAGCTTGATGACCGGACACTCACCGGCAAAAGCGTTGTTGTCGGTGGCTTATCCGGAAGGGGAGTCGTTGCTGCGGCAAATTATGAGGCAAGAAAATATGGGGTTCGTTCTGCAATGCCCATGTACCTTGCAAGACAAAAATGCCCTCAGGCTGTATTTCTCAGTCCCCGGAAAAGCAGATATTCTGAAATTTCAAAAAAAATAATGGCACTGCTCGAAACATTTTCTCCGCTTGTCGAGCCTGTTTCAATTGATGAAGCATATGTGGATATTAGCGGCTGCGAAAGATTGTATGGCAGCCCAAAGCATATAGGCTTAACCATAAAACAGAAGATAAAAGACAATATCTGTCTTAGTTGCTCTATCGGTATAGCTCCTAACAAATTTCTTGCAAAAATTGCTTCTGATATGGATAAGCCAGATGGCTTAACTTTAATAGATCCAGCTGATGCAGTCAGGTTCGCAGAAACCATACCGATAGATAAAGTGCCGGGAGTCGGCAAGGTAACACAAAAAGAACTTGAAAATATCGGAGTTAAACTGCTTGGTGATATAAAAAAATATCCAAAAGATATGCTGATAAAAAAATTCGGCAAATTTGGCCAAAGGTTGATAGAGTTATCATCGGGCCATGACGATTCTCCGGTTGTAGTTTGTGCCCAAAGCAAATCCATAAGCACTGAAACAACTCTGGATCAGGACACTGGTGAAAAAATGCTATTGAAGAAATATCTTTTAAATCAGGCCGAAGATGTCGGAAAGCAGTTAAGAAGTCTTGATCTTAGAGCAAAAACAATTGTGCTTAAAATTAAACATGCCGATTTTAGCCAGGTTACAAGAAATAATACTATTAATACACCAACTCAATCTTCACAAATTATATTTAAAGAAGCCTATAATCTTTTAAAAGCCTATGAAATTAAAACAAAGATCAGACTTATCGGCATAGGGGCTACCAATCTTATATCTGCTTCGAATCCGGTCCAGATTGATATTTTCGAAACTAATGCCGGAAATTGCAGCAAATGGGAAAAAGTGGATAAAACAGTTGATGACATCAAAAAGAAATTTGGGGAAAAGATAGTAATAAAAAAAACTATATTATAAAGGTCTGCTTTCTTTAACCAATATAAAGGATATACGAAGACTTTGTAAGAACCGGCAATTGCTGTTGACAATAGCATAATATAATTTGTAATATCATTTTTAATAATAATATTAAAAGTTAGGGGTGTTGCAAAGCAGCTGAGAACCCGGAATACGGGTAACCCTTGGAACCTGATCAGGATAATGCCTGCGAAGGGAAACGGATTTTCTCTAACAAAGATTTTATGATAGCCGTTTCTCTATTTACGAGAAACGGCTATTTTTATTAATTCCGAATTCGGTCCGATTGGCAATATATAAAATCGGCCTGAAAGAAAGGAGCAAGTATTATGGCATTGGATGAAGTTATAATAACTCAGGCTATCATAGAGCGATATTATAAAAAACTTATGGATAACCTTGAAACCGATGTTGCGATTGTCGGTGGCGGACCATCAGGTTTAATCGCAGGTTATTTTCTTGCAAAAGCCGGAAAGAAAGTGGTGCTGTATGAGAGAAAACTCAGCATAGGCGGCGGTATGTGGGGTGGCGGTATGCTGTTTAACGAGATTGTTGTTCAAAAAAGCGCCGTTCATCTGCTTGAAGAATTTAATATTCGTTATAAAAATTTTAAGGAAGACTACTATACTGCCGATTCGATTGAGGCAATTACTTCCTTAACCGCAGGAGCCATTCGCGCAGGCCTTACAGTATTTAACTGTATTTCCGTTGAAGATGTAATGATGCGCCCGGAAGAAATCGTAGGACTTGTTATAAACTGGTCTCCTGTTGAAATGGCCGGATTACACGTGGACCCGCTTACCGTAAGAACGAAATTTGTTGTTGATGCCACAGGACATGCAACCGAAGTGGTTAAGGTGGTAGTAAAAAAGGTTCCTGGAAAACTTTGGACACCAAACGGCGTGATTGAAGGCGAAAAATCCATGTGGGCGGACAAAGCTGAAAATCTTACGCTTGAAAATACAAAGGAAATTTTTCCCGGATTATATGTTGCCGGTATGGCAGCAAATGCAACTTTTGGCGGCCCCCGTATGGGCCCGATTTTCGGCGGTATGCTTCTTTCAGGCGAAAAAGTGGCTAAAGAACTTATCCAACGATTGTAATACTTCGAGCCAGTTTCAAAACGCCCCATTTTGGCCGTTCTTAAGCGTTGGGCTCAAATTTTAATCCTCGAAATACTCAATGTATTCCTGTGGTTGAAATTCTCTCCCGCCTTGAGCTTGACCAAACTGAAACGTTTTGAAAGTGGCTCTTTCTTTTATAATTTCTTTAATATTGAAATAGCCGCAGAGTCGTGGCTTTATAAAGCCGGAAAGATGATATTATTTTGCCGGACAAGATGATTCGGAACAATTTATTTTGCATGTTACGACACTGATATTAATAAGCTTATGGGATCTTAAACTAACAGAATAAAAAGCGCAGCTTTTATTCCCATCCACCACCGAGAGCCTTATATAGAGCAACGAGATTTATTGATACGGTGCGTGAGCTTTGGATAAGAGAATCTTCCGAAGCGTAAAGGGAACGCTGGGCTAAAAGTACATCCAGAAAATTACTCTGGCCGTGGACATAAAGCTGCTTGGCAAGAGCCACGGCCTTTTTGTTTGCGGTAACTGCATCATAAAGAGCTTTTTTTCGCTCATCTTCTTTTGCCGAGGAGATAAGAGCATTGTCTACTTCCTGTAGTGCTGTCAGGATTGTTTGCTTGTAAGAAATTGCAGATTGTTCCTGCAAAGCCTTTTGAAGTTCAATATTGGATATTGTTTTGCCTGTATTGAAAATCTGCCAGCTTACCGAAGGCCCGAACGACCAGAAACGGTTGACCCTGTCTATCCATGATTTGAATTCATCATTTTGAAATCCCACAGAACCTGAAATAGTAAACTTCGGGAAAAGATCGGCGGTAGCAACTCCGATGCGTGCAGTTGCAGCATGAATTTGTGCTTCAGCTCTTCGAATATCCGGGCGTCTTCTTAAAAGATCTGACGGAACTCCGACTGGCACATCAGGTGAAGAGGCAGCAGGTATATTCGAAGAAGTATTAAGCTCTGTCAGCAAAGCTGACGGCTCACGAGCGATAAGCAGGCTTAAACTGTATTTCGCCTGCTCGATAGAAGACTCCAGTTGCGGAATATGAGCCGATGTTGTTGCTACCTGAGCATCGGCGTTTGCTGCATCAAGGCTGCTTGCAAAACCGGCTGAAAGTCTTTTATGCGTCAAACCGGCTGTATGCTGCTGGGCAGCAAGATTATTGCGTGCAATAATGAGGCGCTGCTGTAATGCCCTTAGATCAATATAGTTTACGGCAACTTCAGCCGCCAAAGTCACCAGCACATCCCTTCGCCCTTCAACAGCAGCCTGGAGATCAGCATCGGCTGCTTCAACGCTTCGGCGAACTCCTCCAAAGATATCCAGTTCCCAGGCCGAATCAAAACCTGCCTGATACTGGCTTGAAGTTATACCATCATTTGCTGCTGCTGATTGCGGTGAGTGGCTGCGCCTATATGAACTTACTGCATTTAGAACAGGGCCGAATCCTGCGCCTGATACTCCTCTTGCTGCTCTGGCCTGCCGGATGCGGGCTTGAGCCTGCTTTACATCAAGATTAGACTCTATAGCTCTTTCCACCAGAGAAACAAGTACAGGGTCATTGAAAGAATTCCACCATGAAACTATCTTGTTTTCGGGCATATTATCTGTCTTTGGAGCAGGCCCTGCCCAAGTGGCTGGAAGAGTTGTCTCAATCGGCTTATAATTTGGGCCAACAGCACAACCGGTTATACTAATCATAAAAATGAGTAAAGCAATGCATATATCAATCGTATTTTTTTTATTCATAGCGAAGTGCCTCAATAGGATCAAGACGTGATGCCCTCCATGCAGGATAATATCCGAAAACAATGCCAACGGCGGCAGACACCAATATAGCTGCAGCAATTGCTCCGGGAGAATTTTCAACAGGCCATTTAAGAAAAAAATTTACAAGCTTGGAACCGCCATGACCCAGAGCAATTCCTAAGCCTCCTCCAACAAGACAAAGTACGATAGATTCTACAAGAAACTGACTTAAAATATCTCGAGCTCTGGCACCGACAGCCATTCTCAAACCTATCTCACGGGTTCTCTCGGTGACCGATACCAGCATTATGTTCATTATCCCGACTCCGCCTACAATTAGTGAAATCAGTGCCACACTCAGCAACAGATTGGTCATCATTCTTGTTGTTGAAGAAAGCGTATCTATAATCTCACTCATGTTCCTGATATTAAAGTCATCCGCTTCTCCATTCCTTATACGGTGACGTTCACGAAGCACTTGTGTCATCTGGCTAATAGCCTCAGGAATTTGAGCTGTAGAAGCCGCAGCTATCATAATCTGGTCTATATTGGCAAAGCGTATTGGCATAGGATTATTAGCAACCTGAACGGATGATTGTTCAGGATATAAACTGGGAGGATCTCCCGGGTACAGACTGCTGATCGAATTCACGGATGAGGCAATACCGGAACTGCTTTGGTTGACATTACCAAGAGTCGAGCCTGTAACTCTGTATTTTATTGTCGTCCACGGGGCAATAATGGTATCATCCTGATCATGTCCCATCATATTTGCCCCTTTGGCGGAAAGCACACCGACCACCCTGAATGATACATTCTTGATGCGGATTTCCTTTCCTATGGGTGATTTGCCTTCAAATAACTCCCTGACTACGGTTTGGCCAAGAACGCAAACTTTATTGGCGTTAAGCACATCACGATTGCCAAATACTTCTCCTTCCGAAAATGTAGTCCAATCACGCACGGTAAGAAATTCCGGGGTAGTTCCATAAATGGATGAGGGAACCCAGTTACGATTGCCGTAAACCACCTGAGCCCGGGCACGCACCACAGGAGCAGCAGTTAAAACGGAAGGGCATTCACGTATAGCATCACTGTCTTCAGACGTAAGAGTCATAGCGCTACCGGAACCGAAACTTATACCTCCGCTGGATGCGGTTCCGGGTCGGACGAGGATAGTATTAGCACCCATACTGGCAACTGATTTTTTAATTGCAGAAGAGGAGCCGTTGCCTATTTCCATCATGGCAATAACAGCACCAACACCTATAACAATTCCAAGAGTTGTAAGCATTGCCCGCATTGGATTGCGCAAAAGAGCTTGAAGAGCGATCTTTATTGTGCGATGGGCTTTCATACAACCTCATTAATTTGCAGAGAATCGACAGGAGTTAAAAGTTCAGTATCTTCCTGATCCGATATTTCATTTACTATTACACCATCATTTATGCGAATAATCCGATCGGCATATTTGGCTACAGCGGCATCATGAGTAACAAGCACTATAGTAATCTTATCTTCTATATTCAGTTGGCGAAACATTTCAAGAACCTCGGTACTGGTATTTGAATCCAGATTTCCGGTAGGTTCATCGGCAAAAAGAACCGGTGGGCGGTTAATCAAAGCCCTTGCAATTGCCACACGCTGCTGCTGTCCTCCTGAAAGCTTTGACGGCTCATGATCAAGCCTGTCCTGCAATCCTACACGGCTTAACATTTCTATTGCTCTTTCACGCGCCTTTCCATCAGATATCGAATCCGTTGTGTAGGTAAGAGGCATAGCGACATTTTCAACGGCACTGGCACGGGCAAGCAGATTGAAGCTTTGAAACACAAACCCCATTTTTTTGTTTCTTATAAGAGCGCGTTCATCGGCAGATATCCTCCCGACATCTTGTCCTTCGAGCAGGTATTTTCCTGATGTCGGTCTATCCAGACAACCAAGTATATTCATCAAAGTGCTTTTACCAGAGCCGGATGCCCCCATAAGGGCAACTAACTCTCCGGTTTTAATCTGCATTGAAACGCCTTTTAGTACCTCAACATCGATTTCGCCTATATGGTAGGTTTTATAGATATTTTTTAATTCAATAAGTTCCATATGTATTTTTACCGTCTGCTTTTATGAAAATTAGGAACAAATGGATTAGAACTTCCTCCAATGTTGTCGTTTGTTTGAATCTGTTGTCCCAAAACAACTTCAAGTCCTTCCACAAGGCCATTACCTTCGATTTCTGTTACAACACCATCACTGGTTCCAACACTTATCTGTATTGGTTCAACTGTATTACCGGAGTTAATGACCCATACGGTACCTTTCTTTTTGCCGTTTTGTGCCTTTAATGCCTTATTTTGACTTTGCATTAAAACTTCATCCTGATCTTTTTTATCGGATGAAGACGTTTTAAGCTGATTGCGGAATTTAGGATTAACCTGCCCGGGGCTTGGCGTCCAGCGCAGAGCAGCGTTTGGCACCAACATGACATTTTTGAGATGTTTTAATACAAACTGAACATTAGCGGTTAGATATGGAAGAAGTCGTCCGCTTGAATTGTCGGTAATAATCTCTACAGTATAAGTAACAACATTTTGGCTCATGGATGCGTTAAGACGCACTTTGCCGACTTCTCCTTGAAATACTTCACCCGGAAAGGCATCTACCGTAAAACTGACTTTCTGACCAGGATGAATTTTTCCGATATCTGCCTCATTGACGGCAACCCATACCTGCATACGTTTTAAATCTTTTGCAATCAGAAAAAGGCTGGGAGCATTCAGGCTTGCAACAACAGTTTGGCCGATATTAACTCTCCTGTCGATAATAACTCCCTTAACCGGAGACTTTATCGTACAATATCCAAGATTCCGTTTAACG
The DNA here is from genome assembly GCA_018817425.1 of Pseudomonadota bacterium. Classification (NCBI taxonomy): domain Bacteria; kingdom Pseudomonadati; phylum Pseudomonadota; species Pseudomonadota bacterium. The sequence continues at coordinate 88,447 of JAHITX010000001.1, read as the reverse complement.
CGTTTTAAAGCCGCCTCAGATTGAGCCACAGCAGCTACAGCCTGTTCAATCGTTGCCTGGCCTACACCAAGGTTTGCCTTAGCTGTTTCATAATTGGATTTATAAGCATCATAAGTTGTTTGAGCCAGAGCTTCCGAAGGGCCAAGTTTTTGCGCCCGGTCCCAGTCACGCTTTGCCTGGTAAAGTTTTGCTTTTGCCTGCTCGATATCGGCCCTGGCTCTTGCAAGAGAAGCCTTGGATTGCTGCACCTGAGCTTCAGCCTGAACTACATCAGAGGCATAAAGAGAGTCATCGATTTCGGCCAGTATTGTCCCTTCTTCAATAACCGACCCATAATCTATTGTTTTATTATTCTTGTCTTTACCGAATTTTAATATTCGACCGGCTACCTGGGCACCTACATCAATCACTTCCTCAGGTTCTATAGTGCCGGTAGCGCTGATGGTAACCAGAAGGTCGCCTCGCTTAATCTTTTCGGTACGGTATGAAACACCCTGTCCATTGCTTTTTTTGAAAAATATGACAATAGCAATAATGGCAAGCCCCAAAACCAAAACTGTAATGATGCTACGCTTAATGAGAGGTTTCATAGTTTTAAACTCATAAGAAAATATAATTTGAATTGTAAGGAGCCAGTTTCAAAACGTCCCATTTTGGCCGATCTCTGCGTTGGGCTCAAATTTCAATCCTCGAAATACTTAATGTATTCCTGTGGTTGAAATTTTCTCCCGCCTTGAGCTTGACCAAACTGAAACGTTTTGAAAGTGGCTCTAAGGTCATATGTTTTTTTATCTATTCTTCCTTAATTTTGTTTTTAATATAGCAATCAATATGCCAATCATTTTTCAGCACTTTAATTATTCATAACTTATTTAATAGACAGGGTTTTATTAGGTTTAAAATAGTGGTAAATGTTATAAATATAAAAAGGTTATGGTTAACATGTATACATAATTTGTGGAGATGTAATATGTTGCGGATATAAAGTATCCATATCAATTAAAGCTATAATAATTGATAAAGCAAGGGCAATGTAGCAAAACTCACGATAATTCCGATACCTACCAGTGCGGCAGTTAGCGCAGGAGACAGATCAGCTAAAATAGCCAGTGCCCCGGCCGAAACCATTGGCGGCATTCCGGCTTCAAATATCGAAACCTGAACGGCTTTTCCTTCAAGCCCTCCGATCTTACAAATCAATAATGCTGCTATAGGGATTAAAATCAGTTTCAAAAAAAGCCCGATACCAAGCTGAGAAGTAATTTTTTTGTTTAAACGCAGAACGAGCTGAAAGCCTACGGCAATCATTACAACCGGCACAAGAGTGGAAGAAAGCACTTTTAACAAATTAACTAATATAGGCGGATAAGAAAAAGGCCGGAAAGCAAATGCGATAACAAGCGCGATAAATGGTGGAAAAGTAATAACCTTTTTAAGCACACTTATGGTAGTTGGTTTAATCCCTTGCGTACCATATAAAGCAAGAATCAATGACCCGTAAGTAACCAGGGCCGGAAAAGATCCCAGTTGATCATATAATACCGCATATGGTACACCCTGATCTCCGAAAAATGCCTTAACCATCGGGATGCCAAGAAAAGAAGTATTGCCGAGAGGTATCAAAAGAAGGAGACACCCTGTAGTAGGACGATCCCATTTAAATATTTTTGATGATAGAATTACTGCAACACAGGAAAGCAGTAAAGTTCCCCACGGCATTAAAGCAGGAACCAATAAAGCTTTGGAAAAAATAAGTTCGGGAATATTTAACAGAACCAAAGCCGGTAGAGATATATAAATTACAAATAAATTTAATACATTTCCTGTGTCAGCGGGAAATACGGGAATACGCCTTAAAGCCATGCCTATAAGCAAATAAGTTATTATTACAATGAAATTTTCCATCAAGCTGATTTATTTTGCGCCAAATACTTGTTTCAACAATGCTGTTGTCTGTTTCACAGGATCTTTACGGATTGCGGCTTCTTCTTTTGCAAGATAATAAAAAATGCCGTCTATTCCTTTTTCAATAACATGATTTGTAAGATTGGATTTTACATCAGGAACAAAAGGCAAAGTTTTATATTGCCCCATTACATTGTCATAAGCCTGAACCGCTCCTACTTCCGAAAGACTTTGTTCCACAATAGGTTTAAATTCTTCTCTCAATGACGGAGACATTTTGCTTTTAAAATATTTTGTAGCAGAATCTTGAGGGCCATTATATATAGACTTAACATCATCAAACGTCATTTCACTAATTGACTGTATAAAAAGATCTTTAGCCTTGGGTGTAGCTGCCTCGGCTGCTCTGTTAAGTTTCAATTCAAGGTCATTAACCATTGATGACATTCCGATTTTACCTAACATTTTTTTAGTAGTATTAAGTTCGACAGGTAAAGGAATATGAATTTTGGGGTCGGCATTAAATCCATCTGACTTTCCAAGCTGTTTGACAACATTTTCTGACCCGATGGTAAGAGCTTCTTTAAAGGCTTTCCCAATATCTGCCGTAGCGGGTTCTTGCGTTGTCTCGGTTTCGCTGGAATCTGTTAAAAGTTTTAAGCCTGTTTCCCACCATGAATCCCCTGCAATTGAGTAGCTTACTATGAGAATTAAGATCATCAAAGTCATACATGAAATTTTTATTAGATTTTTCATAGAATACCTCCGTTATTGTTAATTGTTAGAAAATATTAAGCATTGACCATAACCCGAGAGCAAAAATTATATGAAGAAACAATTGTTCTAACCAGACCGAACCACCCAACCGCTTTCCCAATATTCCATGCCCTGCTACCGGCAATGCGAGAAACAGCATGGAAAGCCATAAAGCAAAAACATATGCTGCAATAATTATAATTGAAGATGCATCCACTTCAAATATTTTAGCAATAAAATATAATACCGCCCCAAATGAAGCGCTGGTTGCCAGATGTACAACTGCTCCGGCAAAATAAACAAGACCTGTGTTTTGTTTTAGCTTTAAAAGTTTAACCGCAAATTCTCCATCAACTTTGAGAAGATTGGCCTGGATTAAGCCAATCCGATATCCGATTTCTGTAGCTAACCCCATCATAATACCGGCAACAACAGCTGCAATTACTATATTGGTTATTATCATAACACTCTCCTTGGAATAAATTAAACTTTTGATGGCGGCAGAAATATAATAAATTCCGCTTCGGGCACCATAAGCACGCTGTCAGGATTGGTAAGTTCTTTGTAGGTAATAAAACCTTTTTCTTCCGGAAGTGGAAATTTAATATTATTTAAAACAGCAGAATATACTTTAAGCGCCTTATGATATATTTTAAAACTTCGTGTTTTTCCTTCAGGCCCTATAAAACCCATCATAGGGTTTGTTATATGCGAAACGGTAGAATTATTTAGCTCTTTTGATAATGCGGTATCGATCTCAAAATTAAAATCTCCCAGCCAGTAACCGGTTGCATTGTATTTTCCATCATAGCCTTTATTTAAATTAAAAGTTATCTTTTCCCAGGAAATTCCGATTAATCTTGTAAGTACAGGTATGAAACCAAGTGAAACACCACTGTTAAAAAAATATACTGACGCATCACCCGTTTTTGGATCTGAAACGTATGTGCGTAAATTTAATTGTTTATACGAAAATTTAATAAACGGAAAAGCCGAAAGTCGGGTCTGCCTACAGTCCATGGCTACAAATGATATATAAACCATATTATTTTCATCGGGCACAAGATTCAGAACTTTAGGTACAAAAGGGCGTATGCGATCCGCAGGTACCAGGTAGGAAATATATATAACATTATGTAGGTTTATCCTGACTGTGGCCATATAGTGGTTTTTATTATCCTGTTTTATAAAAGACGGTAAATTGATTTTGAAAGTTCAGCAAAAAAACGTTTTTTGACTTTTATTGAGTGTACCATTATATTATGTAATATGAAAAATCATCTTATCACAAGATCAATGAAATTGCCGTTTAATATTGAAAAAGTTTTTCAGTTTTTTTGCGATGTGAAAAATCTGCAAAGAATCACTCCGCCGGAGCTTAATTTTAAAATACTTAGCCCCCTGCCGATTGAAATTGCAAAAGGAACTATTATCGATTATCAGATGAGTCTTTTTAAGATACCTTTTCGCTGGCGCTCAGAAATATGTAAATGGAACCCTCCCTTTGAATTTATGGATACCCAGGTGGAAAAAGGGCCTTACAAAATATGGGAACACACGCACAGATTTTATAAAGAAAACGGCAATACTACAATAGAAGACAGCGTCACTTACCGGCTACCGTTATGGCCTATGGGTGAAATAGCGTACCCGATTGTGAGAAGACAGTTAAACAGAATTTTCGATTACAGGCTAAAAACAATTAAAGGTATATTTTTAAAAGAATCTAACTTTTAAACGGTAAACTATGGAGCCACTTTCAAAACGTTTCAGTTTGGTCAAGCTCAAGGCGGGAGAAAATTTCAACCGCAGGAATACATTTAGTATTTCGAGGATAGCGCTAAAGCTTCACTCCGTGCGAAATTTGAGCCCAACGCAGAGATCGGCCAAACTGGGGCGTTTTGAAACTGGTTCTATGGATATTCTGATCACAGGGGCATCGGGTTTTATAGGTTCAGCGCTGTTGCCTTATCTATCTGCAAAAGGGCATCGCATTTTTAAACTGGAACGTGGGAAAAAACCTGAATCAGGATTGTTCTGGGATATTGAAAACAATATAATTGAACTTTCCGATAAAATATCTTTTGATGCCGTAATTCATTTGGCCGGAGAAAATGTGGGGGATAGCCGCTGGACTATAAAAAAGAAAGAGAAAATATTATCCAGCAGAATTGCAGGAACGCATCTTATAAGCAAAACTATAGCTTCTCTTGACCCGAAACCGCAAGTAATGCTGTCTTCTTCAGGTATAGGTATCTATGGCGATCAGGGGCGACAAATTGTTACCGAGGCTACTTCTCCCGGTAAAGGTTTTCTTGCAGATGTATGTAAAAAATGGGAAGCGGAAACCAAACCGGCTGAAGATGCCGGTATAAGGGTTGCTCATTTAAGAATAGCTCCGGTTTTAAGTATGAAAGGCGGCATGATAAAAAGACTTTTACCGTATTTTAAGCTGGGGCTTGGAGCTTCAATGGGACCCGGCACACAGTACTTAAGCTGGATAGTAATGAGCGATCTTATGGATGCCATGGATTTTATACTGCATAATAATTTCATAAAGGGCGCTGTAAATCTTTGCACACCAAATCCTGTAACAAATTATCAATTTGCAAAAATACTGGGAAAGGTAATTAATCGCCCGGCTGTATTAAATTTGCCGGGCCCGGTTTTAAAAATATTGTTCGGGCAAATGGCTGAAGAAGAACTGCTTTTCAGCAACCAGGCTATACCCGAACGGCTTATAAATGCAGATTTTAAATTTGCTTATCCGGATCTGGAAAAAGCTTTAAGATATGTAATCGATGCCAATGTTTGATAAACATAGCATCAGTATAATAGCTACCACTAATGAGCCACTTTCAAAACGTTTCAGTTTGGTCAAGCTCAAGGCGGGCGAAAATTTCAACCGCAGGAATACATTGAGTATTTCGAGGATAGCGCTAAAGCTTCACTCCGTGCGAAATTTGAGCCCAACGCAGAGATCGGCCAAAATGGGGCGTTTTGAAACTGGCTCTAATATTTGATTAAAACTTGAGGAAAAATATGAAAGAACTTTCAGACTTAAAACAATTATTTGCTTCAGAAACTCTTGCTGTACTTGCCACACATAGTGGAGATCAACCACATTGCTGCCTGGTCGCCTTTGCGTTTTCCGATGATTTGAAACACCTTTTGTTTGCAACAAGCAGAAAGACTCGAAAGTATACCGATATTTGTTCAAACCCGCGTGTAGCGATGTTGATCGACAACAGGTCGAATCGTGAATCGGATTTCAAGCAGGCAGCAGCAGTAACAGCAAAAGGTAATGCCAAAGAACAGGATGTTAAAAAAGAAAATATATGGACAACTCTTTACATAGAAAAACATCCACATCTGTCAGCTTTTATAAACAGTCCTGATGTAGCATTAATCAAAATAGATATTGAGGAATACCTTATAGCCGGTTTTGATTCAACTAATTTTATAAAAATGTAGCAAACTCTATAAATACTGCTCCATCTCTTTTGCCAGGTAATTGAGATGCTCCTTTTCTTCATCGGCAATCCGCAGGAAGAAATCATGCACCGCAATTTTATCACTTGTCTTAGCTATTCTGCTATAAAGGTCGAGTGCCTGAGCTTCTAAAGACATAGCAAAATCAATGATTGACGCCATTTTTTCAAAACCAGACTCGGCTTTTTGCAAGAATTTACTTATGGAACCGCCTTCCATGATGCCTTCCGGAATATTGGATGTAGTAAATTCTTCTTTTAAACTTTCGGATTTGTTTCCGGTATCCGCCCTATATTCTTCTACCAGACGGTCCATATGCTTGTTTTCAAAATCGGCAAGACGATTAAACAATTTTTTGTGACTTTCATCAGACTCTTTGCCTGCAAGTTTAAGATAGAAAAGTTGCAAGCCTTTTTCCATAGCATAGGCAAGATGAAATGCGTCGCTGTATTCTTCTTCTCCACCAAATAATCCGCTGATAACTTCAAGCCCTTCTTCAAGAGAACCTGCTGCTTTTGGGCTGTTCCATGCTTTAATTCCGCCGGAAAGATTATAAACCTCGCTAAAACCTTTGCCCGATATAAGTTGTGCTGCAGCTCTGCTGCGGCCTCCCACGGCACAATATACTAGTGTAGGTTTTTTACTATCAAGCTCGGATAATCTGTCTGGCAGCTTCGGCAATGGAATAAGAGCAGCACCTGGAATATGTTCGCGCTCATATTCATCAGGTTGGCGGACATCAAGAAGCTGGTACGAATCCGAAGTATGCGTATCCATATATTTCTTGGCTTCATCAGAATTCATATTCTTTACCGGCGTAAATAGATTTTTCCAGTTCATGTTTAATTCCCTTTATCTGTTGTCATTTGCTCAGAATGTAAAAATATTTGAACCCTCGGCCAGCTCAAAAAGCTTTGTCGCCCCTGCAAACTGTACAGATGCTTCCACATCTTTCTCGTCTACCTGGCGGGCTTTTGCACATGGAATACAAACATAAATCGGAACCTTGTTCTTTATCAGGTATTGATAATGAGCAAATGCCTCATCTCCGGTAGGAGCAATTATATTGTCAATCATACCTTGTTTGACAAGTAATGCGGCATCATCTGTTAAGAAAATATTCGTTTCATGCCCTGCTTCCTTAGCTGCCTTTGCCAATTGTAATGCACGGGTAACACGGGTTGGATCTTCCATGCCGCGTGTAAGAACAAATAAGAATTTTCCCATTTTGCCTCCTTCCGTTTTAAGCGTATCATTAAAAGTATTTATGTGTACTTACTCGTATGCCTGAAATTTTTTCATAAACTTTCCGTCTATATAATCTTTGATCATAAACGCAAGTTTCCCACTAAAAGTTATTCCCTTTTTATAAAAAATTCCGGTGCCATCCCCCATGTTAAAAATCTGGAGATAGTCTCCTCCAGGATCGAAAGGTAAAAGCGCCTTACCTTCAAGCTGTGCCATTAGATTATGCAAAAGAACAGGGTTTTGCCTTACGGCATAAACTCCTACTTTGGCAAGAGGCTGATCCTGAAAATAAATACAATCACCACCTCCGAAAATATCAGAATACGCCGTACTCTGGAGATACTTATTTACCAGCAAACCGCCATCAGGTCCTGCCGGCAGCCCGGAAGTCTCAAAGATGGGAGAGGGTTTGATACCAAGCGCCAGAAACAAAAAATCAAATGTATGTTCTTCTCCGGTTTCTAAAATTACACTACCGGATTTAATTTTTTTGACAAAGGTTCGTTCATAAATTTTAATTCCCCTGCCAGTGAGAGACTTAAAAGCTTTTTTTTGGATTTTATCCGAAAAGCGATCCATAAATTTGTTGCCTGCGAACACCATGATTTCGGGAGTGTTTTTCCCGGAAAAGGCCCCGATTCTCCAGACATTACCTGCAATTTCGGTAGCAGAGGGGCCACCACCGACCACTACTACACGAACAGGTTTATCCGAAAGAAGTACTTCTATACGTTCCTGTGCTTCTTTTAGATTTTCTATAGGTTTTACAGTATATATATTTTTTGTGTCACCTTCTACATCCAGCTTAATCACCTGGCTGCCGGAATTAAAAGAAACAACATCATATGGTACTTCATCTCCAGCCTTCAGATATACTATTTTCTTCTTGGGATCTATACTTGCCGCTTTGCCGAGAATAAAATTACCCTTTTGCTTTTCCACCAAAGATTTGGTAGCAAACCGGATGTCATAAGGTGTATAGATCTTGCCAAGCATTCCGGGACCCATTCCGGAATAAAAGTGATACGGCGAAGGACCGATTACTGAAACTTCATATCCTTTTTCAATAAATTCATGTATAGCGGCAAGTGTCATCATATGTGCATGCCCACCACCCACAAGTAAAAGCCGTTTTCCCATTTTCATATCCTTTTCCTAAGAAAGATTGTCAAGTTCTATCGCTTTTTCAAAGGCCTTTTCCATATCAGCCAAATGTGTGACTTCAGGTACAACCTGGATATATTGTACAATTCCCTTTTTATCGACAAGTATTACTGCCCTTGCAAGCAACATCGGCCCGTCAATAAGCAGTCCGATTGATTTGCCGAAGCTGCCTTCTTTATAATCTGAAAGATACAAAATATCATTTAGCTTGGCTTCTTTTGCAAAACGGGTTTGGGCAAAAGGCGTATCACGGCTTATAGTAATTCGCTTAATTGTTGCAGGAAGTTTATCCCCTTCTTCTCCTAAATAATGAGTTTGCGCTTCACAGACTACAGTATCAATGGAAGGTACAATGCTGAGAAAAAGAACGGAACCTTTATAATCATTAAGATTAACAGAAGTCATTGTTTTGGCATCAACAAGATTTGTATCCGGCAACGGCTTACCCACCACCACAGCATTGCCGATCAATGGTAATGCCTCGCCTTTCATTGTAACCTGACTACCGGGAGCAACACTGCTGGTATCTATTGGAATGTCTGCTTGTTTATTACCGCATGAAATAAATAATACCAAAAAAGTAAAACCAACTATAAGATTAATTATTTGTTTTTTCATTTTTTGCCTCCACAAAGTTCTTGGTTTATAAAACTTAATATTCCCGGTAGATTCGAAGATTAGCTTTTTATGACAACGATCAGTAATTTATGTCATCAATTAATTGTTTTAATTTCCCATAATCTGTTTTGTTAAAATCTATTATAATTCTTGGTAAATTGCTGATTTCAGGCTCATCAATTTCTTCCGGAAGTGTTTCTGAAACACAAATATTCCCATCGGTTTTCAGAATATCACCATATCGGTTTTTAATATCTATTAGCTTTTCTTCTTCAAGAGGTTCATTAAGACGTATGATATAACAATCACCAATCTGGCGAATACTGTGATAACGGGAATAAAACTTGTTTATTATTTTAATTGCCTTGTCTGCAGAGTCGGTAAAATCAAACAGATTCATATCCGATTTTTTGATGTAATTTTTCCCCAACAGCTCTTCTTTTATAAATTTTCCCCAATTAAACCAGTATTTGCCCTCTGGTTCATCTACGAGTATAATGGGCAGCGGACTGTGCTTGCCTGTTTGAACCAGTGCCAAAGTTTCCATGGCTTCATCATGTGTACCGAAACCACCAGGGAAAATAACAACTGCATCGGATTCTTTAAGAAAGGCAACTTTTCTGTTAAAAAAATATTTATACATTATATTTTTTGAGTTCCCTCTGATAACGGGGTTTGAATCCTGCTCAAAAGGCAGACGAATACTCACTCCGAAAGAATGATCCGGCCCGGCGCCTTCATGAACAGCCTGCATAATACCCGGACCACCTCCTGTTATTACCATATAGCCTATTTCGGCCAGTTTAGCTCCAAGGTCATATGCTGTTTTATATAAAGGATCATTTAATTTTGTTCGTGCCGATCCGAATACGGATACTTTTTTTAAATGGTCGTAAGGCCCAAAGACCTTAGCAGTAAAACGCATTTCTTTTAAGGAGGTATTCATAAGCTTTAAATCCACTTTTCCATTATCTTCCTGCCCCGCCTTTAATGACGCCAATATCATCTCCCTGACAATAGCAGGTCTGCGAATTCCGCCTGATAATTTCATTAATTGCTTTATAACTTCTTCAATAGGGCCGTTATCTTCTTTAAAATGCATTTCCATTTATAGGCAAACTCCTTGAGAGATATATTTTTAATATATAATACCTGATCAATTGCGAAAAAACTAATTATTTATCAGGAATGCGGAAATATCTTGCATGTTTTTTAAGATTAATGACAGGACGGGGCATAAAATAAGTATAAGGGGTACCTTACTGAAGCGGAAACATAAAGCTGGAATCTATCCCGACTGAGAACTAAAGATTAAGGCATTTCGCCACATGCGGCTTGAATCTCAGGTTCAAATTCGAGACGGATTTTCTCATAACATGATTTCTTTGCATTTGCACCAGTACAGCAAGCGGCTAACTTTTGAATAAATCGCTGATGTACTTCGTAGCACTTAGGAACAATTACACTAATCTTATTTTGCGCCTTTTTTATTTGATTACTACATTTTAGACTTAGATTCTCATGTATGCATTGTTGCATTTGTGGTTGAATCAAGTTTACACACTGAACAGAAACTTCTTTTAGCTCTTGCTTGCAAATAGTATCCATTGTGGCTTTCTGGCTATAGTCGGAACCAATTTGTTTCGAACATTCAGATGAAAGGCGTTCATGCATACATTTTTTTGCTTCTGGTTGCATATCACAAAGATTTGATAAATTTTCCAACTCTTCCATACATGACTGTTCAGGCATCCACGAAGGCAGTTTTGATTTCTGGTTGCTTTTGACTTGCTTGTCTCTGGGTACATCTATCGAGCTATCTCTAAAATATACTGGCCCGTCGTTATTATTTCGCTGATAGGTTTCGGCATAAAGCAATGAATAATCGGACACAATGAATGGCAATAACAAGATAAATAAAATAAGAAATAAGTTTTTCATTGTTTTCATATTTCCTTGTTAAGTAAGCTTTCCATACTATGCTATTTGTAGTCTTAGGTAAACCTATCGGAAAGAACTTGTTTGGCATTATTCTTTTCTTCATCGGTTATCATCCCAGTAAAATTATATATATAGACATTATTGTCAGTCACCTTCTTCTCGCATATGCCCTGCCTGTGTAATTTTTCCAATGCTTCTGTTGATTCTTCAAAAGTTAAATTACTATCCTTGGCCAGTTCTGTTCCAGTGATCATACCTCCGTGATCATTAGCGATCTTAAATATAATATTTTCAAGCTCATCCGTTTTAATTCGCAACAATTTACTTCTTATGAACAAGAAAGATATTAGCGCAAGCGCATCTGTCACAAAAAAAATCAGGGTAATAACAATGGCATTATCTCGCTTTTCAATGACCATAAATAATGCAAAGAGCGTTATCAACAAAGACATTGAGAGAAAAACACCAGCAAGTATTTTGAGAATTGTAAGCAAAGTTTTCACTTTCAAACCGCCTTATTTAGTCAAGGAATAAAATGATTACGTGCTGCTTTGGGGCGGCATGGTACTAGTCGTCCCCAACAGCAGATTGTTCGGCTAAATCCTTCTCTTTCTTAAATTCACAATTTTTGCCTTCACTGCGTTATAGTTGCTCTTAAAGACACTAATCCACTTTCTATCAAGTAGTGCATTAAAGAAAGCGAGCATGTACTGGCTTGAAACCTTGTTCGGACTGGTAATATCAATGGTTACCCCGTGCAGTTGTGGCATGTAATCTGTATCAGATTTTGCCCCCATCCAATTTTTATAAAAGTCTGGTGACTCCCATCCAAAACCAATAGTGGATACATGGACACCATTATGCAAAACCTGTATAAGAGTTCTACGGCAATCACATGATTCATCTGTACAATAGGTATCGACAAATGTGTAATCACCATCAGGTAGATGTGGACTTTGTTTCAATCCTACCGTTCTAACTTGGTGTTGTTTGCCGATTATCTCTCCAGCCGGTTCAAATTCCATATAACGGTCCTTTTTACTATAGCCGATTCAAATCTGCGGCGCGTTTACGCGGCCGTAGTCTTTGTTATGTTATGTCTTGTCTTGTCCGCCGATACGGCTTTAGCTGAATCGTTCCAGCTAAGGACTTTTCTCAACCTTCGCGACGTATACTCCATTCTCCACTGTTTTTCCCTGAATTGGATTTTCAAACTCAACGACATGTCCATCAACCTGATCGAACACACTGGACAGAATAGCCAGAAATCCCTTGTCAGGGACGTCATTAGACCACAAACCGAATACACCCCCCGGCCTGAGAAATGCTCGCAGGCGTATCATTCCCTCCTCCGAATAAAGATCTGCGTGACCTGGATTAAGCAGGGCATAAGGTGTGTGATCAATATCAAGAAGTATGGCATCAAACAAGTGCCCCGGGTCATCCGGATCGAAACCATTTCTTTGCACAAGTGCAAAGAAATCCTCATTGTAATAGCGGCATCGAACATCTTTCGAAAGCACTGCGCCGTTTGGAACAAGCTCACGTTGATGCCAATCAATCACCGGCGCCAGCGCCTCAACCACAATCATTCGCGCAACCTGGTTATATTTCAAAGCGGCCGCCGCTGTGTAGCCCAAGCCCAATCCTCCAACCACAATGTCCCATTTTTCGCCTGCAAGCCCTGACAATCCGAGGTCAGCCAGCGCCACTTCAACTTCATGAAACAAAGACGACATGAGGAATTCATCATTGAGTTTCACCTCGAATACCTCACGTCCGCCCATTTCCAACACACACCGCCGCCGCAGAATCAATTCACCAAGAGCCGTCCGCTGGTAATCCAGTTCTTCGAAGTTCACACTCATGCCATCCTCCTCGTTCTCAATCATTTGATTGATGCTCTCAGCAGCCTTCAATGGAGCAATTCTGTTTTTGACCCTTTAGTCTGCACCAGGTAACAGGCGTCAAAACTTGATTAGTGATTAAGAAGCACAAACATACATCAGTTGGGGATTTCGTATTTAAATCACAATTCAAGGTTTAACCCAAATCCTTGACCCACAAAATCATTGACCTAATTGGCTAAGCATCCGTTTTGCTTTATTACCCAGTATCGAATTTGGAGCAATCGAACAATTTGCATTAATTGTTCGATTGCAGGTGTCTGCGAGAATCCAGTGTTGTAGTATATCCCGCCCAGGTTCCAGCGGTCTTCAAGATTATTTGGACTAAATTCTACTGCTTTTTCAAGTGCTGATTGTTCCCAAACAATCTGATTCAATAACACCATCATTATGATGGTGTTATTGAATCTTACATAATGCTCGTGGTCTTTTCATCTTCAATAATTATTCTTCTCAATTTATATCTTTTTTCCACGGAAGCCCGCTTAAGCCGAATGCTAAAAGATGTGTTATCAAAAGCCATCCGATGCCTAATACAACTATGGCGGAAACAGGATAGCCTCCATAGGGTGTTTTAAATTCTTCTATCAGGCTGTAGATCAGGGCAAGGCCCAGTGCTACAGGTGTGATAAACTTAATGCAGTACATCCAGAGCTGTAAAACAATGTATTGAAAAACCCGGTGCCGGTTACCGGAAAGTCCCAGGTTATCTACGATGTGGTTTTTAAGTCGATGGGTTTTATAAAGCCACCCGATTACTATCGCCTCCAGGATACCCACTGTCAAAAGGCCGAAATGGTTTAAGAAGTGATCCACGATATCGAGCCAGAACAAACCGGCATGGGTGGTAAACAGCAAAGAACCGAAAAACCCGATAATGCAGACGGTAGTAATAACTTTTTTGCGAGATATTCCAAATTTATCGAGGATAGCAGAAGAAAAGGCCTCGATGATTGAAATAGACGAAGAGATACCTGCTATAACCAGCAGGAAGAAAAAAAGAACACCAAAAACCTGACCAAACGGAAGCAGTGAAATTGCCTCCGGATATGCTACAAATGCCAGGCCGATTCCGCTTGTTACTACTTCTTCTATTGGTTTGCCCAACTTTAAGGCCATATAACCTAATATGCTAAAAACTCCGAAACCGGCAAATACTTCATAAAAACTATTTGAAAAACCGATGATAAGGCTGTTTTTTAAAATATTGGTTTTTCTTGGCAGATAAGAAGCATAGGCGATCATAATGCCAAAGCCCAAAGAAAGGGAAAAAAAGATCTGGCCATAGGCATCTATCCAAACTTTAATATTTCGGAGTTTAGCAAAATCCGGTTTTGTATAAAGACGGATGCCTTCTTTTGCACCATCAAGGGAAATAGCCCACCCCATAATAATTACGGTAATAACGAACAAAAGCGGCATCATAAGTTTCGCCGCTCTTTCAATGCCTTTTTCAATACCGTTATAGGTGATAAGCCAATTGAGAAACCAAATAATGAATACAGCTATTACAATAGAATAGTTTAGCCCCTCAAACTCCCAGACTCCGCCAGATTTGGAAAGAAATTTGTTGAAGAAAAAATTATTGGTATCTGCTCCCCAGCTTTTAAAAACAGAAAAAAGCATATAATTAGCGCACCAACCGATAACCACAATGTAGTAAAGTACAATGCCGAACATTACAAAAGATACCGACCACCATCCAAGCCATTCCCATTTGGAATCGATCTTGGAAAACGCCATGGGCGCAGATGCTTTCTTTTTTTGCCCTAAAGCAAGCTCTAACATCAAAATCGGAATACCGGCTGTAATAAGCGCTATCACATAAGGAATCAAGAACGCGCCACCACCGTTTTCATAGGCCACATAAGGAAACCGCCAAATATTGCCTAATCCGACTGCAGAGCCTATTGCCGCCAGCAAAAAACCGGTATTTGTTTTCCAAGCGCCCCTGTTTTCCATTTATGTCTCCTCTTGGTTTGAACGATAAGAGCCTGCTTTTACAGCACTACCTGCATAAGGAGTTTAGCGTTTTAAGTCAAGACTAATTTATATTCAGCACAAGGTAACCGCATTTAGCTTTTTACGAACCCATCAAAACGAAATCGATTCATTATTCTTACAACCGCAAAAAACTGAGAAAATAAAAAAAGGTATTGATGTTGAATAATATTTTGTGTAATTTGTCATATATTGCACTGAAATATTTTATAATATTATCATAGCATCGTGCTAAGTTCATAAACTGCCATATTTCATATTATAAGCATTTACGCCAAATGAAAATCACAACTGTAAGACGAATAAGCCAGGGCTTTTTTTTTATTATCACAATCTGGTTCTGTATTGTGACTGCCCCCGGTGTTGAATGGTGGCAGTTACGCGGCTGGCCGGTAAACTGGATTATTCAACTGGACCCCCTTTCGGCAATAGGAACTCTTCTTGCAACTCATTCCATACATTCCGGCCTTATATGGGGTTTTGCTACAGTTATTATTACCATTATTATAGGAAGGTTTTTCTGTGGTTGGCTGTGTCCTTTCGGAACGCTTCATCAGTTTACGGGATATATTGCAAACAGAAAGAAATCAGCTGCAAAAAAAGCAGAGTATAATAAATATAGAAGTGCTCAGAACTTAAAATATATATTCCTTATATTTCTTTTAAGCGCTGCTCTGTCTGATCTTCTGATATATATCTCAGGTTTTTCCAGTGAGCGCCCTGTAATTTTTTTAAGCTTTATTGCTGCAATTATATTTTTATTAATTATTTTTTCCTTTTTTAAAATCATTTCAAAACCAAAAAATGTTTTAATTTCAGTTATTGCAGCATCAGTATTATTAGTATTTTTATCAATGCTTCCTAAAACAAGCCGTATTTTAATATCTTCGCTGCAAACAGGTTTGTTGGACCCCATTCCTCTTTTTTACAGATCGGTAAATCTTGTTTTGATTCCGCTTATGGACGGCACCTTTTTTAAGCTTTCGCACAGCACGCGGTTTTATAATGGGGCATTTTTTATAGGAGCAGTTTTTTTTACAGCGGTTTTTATGAATTTATATATTCCAAGATTTTATTGCAGATTCATTTGCCCGCTTGGCGCTCTTTTTGGTTTGCTAAGCCGTTATTCAATATGGCGAATTGGTAAATCAGAAGATAAATGTCCTGACTGTCTGTTATGCGAGCATAATTGTGAAGGTGCATGCACACCTTCTTCAAAAATCAGAAATAGCGAGTGCGTACTTTGTATGAATTGTTTGCATGTTTGTCCGCATGATCTGATAGGATATAAAACATCGGCATCCGCCTCAGGTGAAATAACTTCTCCTGATCTTACGAAAAGGAAACTGGTTACTTCTTTTGTATCGGGAGTTATGGCTATTCCAATGCTTCGCTTAAGCGGGAACGCAGTTAAAGCCAATAATCCTGAATTAATAAGACCTCCGGGAGCCCTGGAAGAAACCGGTTTTCTTGCACGCTGTATAAAATGCGGACAGTGCATGAAAATATGTCCCACCAATGTAATTCAGCCTGCTTTAACAGAAGCGGGTATTGAGGGTTTTTGGAGCCCTACTCTTGATTTTACAATTGGTACAAGCGGCTGCCAGCTAAATTGTGTAGCTTGCAGTAATATATGCCCGACATCGGCCATACGCCCTTTAAGCCCTGATGAAAAAGTGGGTAAAAACAAGTTCGCTTCAAAAGGCCCTGTGAGGATAGGAACTGCATTTGTAGATATGGGCCGCTGCCTTCCCTGGGCTATGGAGAAACCCTGTATAGTATGCCAGGAAAATTGTCCTGTAAGTCCGAAAGCAATTTTGACTAAAGAGGCTTTTGCCCTAGTTGGTAAGCAATTGGAGGTATCAATTTCCGATTCGCTCAATCTTGAATTTGCAAATTCAAATTTTAATCCGGGTTCTTTTTCAACAGGAGATTATTTCTGTAAAGTTCCGGGTAAAGATGATAAAATACGGCTCATAATAAAAAATACTGAAAAATCGGTTTCAATATCAACAGCTAATCCATGGGTACAAAAACCGGTGTATGGGAGTATAGCCGAAATTTATATTCGACTTCAGAAACCTTATATAGATCCGATGCGTTGCATAGGTTGTGGAGTTTGTGAACATGAATGCCCCGTGAGAACAAAACGGGCTATAAGAGTAACATCAGATAATGAGTCAAGAAACCCGATGGCAAACATTATTTTATAGACTTTCAGATAATGTTTTTGGCAAGGATAGAAGGAGTCCCCCTGAGTAAGGCGTACAGTTAGTACGTTGTTGAAGGGGGGCGACTGATGACGCAGTCCAAAAATTTTATCTGGAAGTCTATATAGTACAAGAGGAGGTATGTAATGAAGATCAATCAACAAGGCTTTTCGCGAAGGGATTTTTTGAGAAGCGCATCCATTGCAGGTTTGGGAACAATGCTGTCATCTTCCGATTCTCTTGGAAACATGCCGGATAAAACGCAAAATACCGGCAAGGATACGGTAGCAAAGCGCCCATTCGGCAAAACAGGCGAGAAAGTATCTATGCTGTCGCTTGGCGGAATGTTTGATATACCGTCAAATCAGCTTCTTTTAAAACAGGCTATTAAGTGGGGTGTGACCTACTGGGATACTGCTGATTGCTATGAGGGAGGAAAAAGCGAACAGGGTATAGGCAAGTTTTTTGATAAATACCCCGAAGATAGAAAAAAGATATTTCTTGTATCAAAGTCTGACGATAGAGACCCTGATGGAATGACCCGCCTTTTGAACCGGTCTCTTGAAAGAATGAAAACTTCTTATGTTGATCTGTATTTTATTCATGGTTTAAAAAAAATCGATGAACTTGATAATAACACAAAAAAATGGGCCGAGAAGGCAAAGGCGGATAAGAAGATACGGTTTTTCGGTTTCAGCACTCACAGCAATATGGAAAAAAATATGTTGGCTGCTTCCCGTCTCGGCTGGATAGACGGAATAATGATGACATATAATTTCAGACTTATGCATACCGATAATATGAAAAAAGCGGTAGAAGCCTGTGTGAAAGCCGGAATAGGTTTAACCGCCATGAAAACTCAAGGCGGGGGCCAGGTTAATACAAGCTCCGAAACAGAGCTTGAAATGGCCGGAAGATTTATAAAAAAAGGATATAGCGATAAACAGGCAAAGCTAAAAGCTATCTGGGAAAATCCTGATATTGCAAGTATTTGTTCACAAATGCCAAGCATTACCATCCTTATGTCCAATATTGCCGCAGCCATAGATAAGACCAGGCTTTCATCTGTTGAAAAAGATCTTTTAAATCAATATGCCAAAGAAACGGCTTGTACTTACTGCGCCGGCTGCACCCGGATATGCGAAGCTGCCGTTTCCGGGGCTGTTCCTATTGGCAACCTTATGCGCTGTCTTATGTATTCAAGAAATTATAAGGAACCGGTATTAGCAAAAGAGCTTTTTGAAACAATTCCCTTTTCGGAAAGAAAAAGATTAACAGATCTTGATTTTTCGGTTGCTGAAAAGAATTGTCCGCAGAATTTAGAAATAGGAAAGCTTATCAGAGAAGCCTGCCACGAGTTATCATAAATTGTTGTTTATTTATTTGTTGATCTTATTGGAATTATAAGAAATAATCTTTTATTATTATTAAAGCACATTTTTTTCTTGATTATACATTCTATGATATGTAAAAAGGCAAGTTTCTTATAAACAAGCAAGCTGGTTTAATGATTGTTAATTTATAAGACAGGATTGTTATGTCATGAGTTTATGATTATTGAAGGACTTGTGAAAGGTCATTATTTGGTTCAAATAAATAAAAAAGGGGGGACAAAACATGTATGTGCCAAAGTATATGTTTTTCACCAAAGGATTTGGAGTAGCGAAGGAAAAACTGTCTTCCTTTGAAAATGCTCTTCGCGATGCGCGCATTGCGCATCTTAATATAGTTACCGTTTCATCAATATTTCCGCCACGCTGCAAGATATTAGACATTGAAAAGGGGCTTTCAAAGCTTGAAGCGGGTGAAGTAACATATTGTGTTATGGCTCGTGAGCAAATTAATGAGCCTGGCCGAAGAGTTGTTGCAAGCATAGGCCTTGCTTTACCTGCCGAACCTGGACGTTACGGATATCTTTCCGAACATCACGGATTCGGCCAGACCGAACTTGAAGCCGGTGAATATGCCGAAGATCTTGCCGCATCAATGCTTGCAAATACACTGGGCATCGATTTTGATCCGGATAAAGACTACGACGAACGACGCGAAGTTTACAAGATGAGCGGAAAGATAGTCAAATCACAACATACAAGCCAAGGCTGTTTGGGTGCGGAGAAGAATCTCTGGACTACAGTAGTTGCAGCGGCCATTTTTGTAGGATAAATCTCAACCGGATTTTAACCTTTGGCCTTAATAGCCAAAGGTTAAAACTATCGGCTTTTCTCTCTATTTCCGGATACAGCTTACCAAACAGTGTTTTTTAATCCATCATAAGGCAATATCTTTTTGACTGAATGTGGTTTTTATGAAAAGAAAAAAACAAATTTATTTCGGCAGCAATGAAGTTTCCCCAAGAGGTTTTGATAATTCAAAAATAGTTGTATTACCGCTATGCTATGAGAATGCGCCATCATATGGAATCGGCAGTCAAGATGGCCCATACCATATACTTGATGCATCGATGCAGCTTGAAAGTATGGATGAAGAAACATTAGTTAATTGGGAAGATATAGGCATTCATACCCTAAAACCGTTGATTCCGGCAAATGATCCTGAAAAAGCTGTCAAAGAAATGAAAAAAGCAGCAAAGGCTGTTCTTGAAAAAGATAAATTTTTATTATCTCTTGGTGGAGACCATGCAATTTCAATCGGACCTATCATGGCGGCAGCACAAATTTATCCTGACATAGGAGTGTTGCAGGTAGACGCTCATCTTGATTTGAGAAACAGCTGGAACGGAAGCAAGTATAATCATGCCTGTGTAATGCGAAGGGTTGTTGATGATATAAAGATACCGGTTGTTCAAGTTGGAATAAGGTCTTTTTCTGAAGAAGAATCCGAATATGTTAAGAAAAACAAATTAAAACCATTTTATGCGCATAAAATAGAATCTTCTGATGATTCATGGATAGATAAAGTTGCACAGACTCTGCCTGAAAAAGTATATATGACTATAGATCTTGACGGGCTTGATCCTTCGGTTTTACCCGGCACAGGCACTCCTGAACCAGGGGGCCTTTCTTACAGGCAGCTTATTAGGCTTATAAAAGCAGTCGGTAAAAAAAGAAAAGTGATTGCAGCAGATATCAACGAACTATCGAAAATAGATGGCTCTAATGTATCGGAGTTTACTGCTGCAAAGATTGCAACTAAAATTTTTGTATATTGCCTGTAACCAGGGGCAACATTTTAATGTTGACTCTTTTAGTGTAATTTGTTACTTGGCCATTTAGTGAATGGGGCTGTAGCTCAGCTGGGAGAGCGCATGACTGGCAGTCATGAGGTCAGGAGTTCGATCCTCCTCAGCTCCACCAACAACTTTGAAACAAACCGATCCTGTTGCCAAGCCCGGTAACCGGAATCGGTTTTTTGTTTTAATAAATTAGCAGGTTACCTAAAAGCAGCTTTCATCCGGATATTATCAAATCACTCCTGTTTCGGGAAATTTCCTTCTACTTTCTTCTCCGTTTTCGCAGCTTTCCTTTCGGCTTCAAGTCCAGTGGGAATAGGATTAGCTGAAGTCTGCACCTGCTCTGCCATTTCCGCTTGATACCGCCAAAACGCCTCGGCCATTCCGTCAAACAAATCATTAATATCTATTAAGTTCTTCTGTGTTCAGGTTGCTCTGTGTCTTACTTACCGGAGAGACGAAGAACGGTCGGATGGAAAATAATGTTTTAAATATAGGTCTATGTGGTTAGTCTTAAACATGTGATATGGGATCTGTCTGAGTCTATATTTTGAGCTTGCAGACTACATAGCAAATGTTATATGTTTCTATGGGAATTTGAATAGTATCTATTGACGATTCAAACCGTAATATGCAACTTGCTCGATCTGGTTGGTTTGGTTCCAGATTTTCTATTATTGAAGAAGCCCCTCTATCAGTTGCCGAGGATTGCCTCCCCTATGGATATCAACCTGCAAACAAAAAAGCAGAACGATTGGGTTTTGCAGATTATCTTCTCCTTGGTACAGACGGAAAACCTCTTGCTGTCGTTGAAAAGAATGAATAAAAATAAAAACAAAGAAATACAAAAATACGAAAAAGAAGAGACCTCCATTGTTCGCTCCTCGGCGGCGGAATACCTGACCTTTGTGGCAGCCAGTGGAGAAGGCGGGATTGAGGCGGTCTACTCGGATGAGAATATTTGGCTGACACAGAAAATGATGGGCGTTCTCTATGATGTTGAGACGCATACCATTAACTATCACCTGAAAAAAGTGTTTTCTGACAGTGAGCTGGAAGAAGAGTCAGTTATTCGAAATTTTCGAATAACTGCCACAGATGTCAAAAACTACAACACAAATCACTACAATCTTTCGGCCATCATCGCCGTTGGTTATAAGGTTAATTCGGAGCGGGCTGTGCAGTTCCGCAAATGGGCAACCCAAATCATTCAGGAGTTCACCATCAAAGGCTATACGATGGATGATGAACGCCTGAAGAATGATGGCTCTGTCCTTGGTAAAAAATATTGGGAAACCCGCCTGAACCGGTTTATTGAGGCCACAGATCGTGAAATTCTACAGGACGCCGGAAAAGTAACTGTTGAAATTGCCAAAACCCATGCCGAAAGTGAATTTGAAAAATATCGCATCATTCAGGACCGTCTTTTCGAGAGCGACTTCGACCGTATGATCAAACAGCTGGAACAGAAGAATGAGGAAGATGAATAGATATAGCTTCACCCCGATGATCGTATTATATCAATAAAACTTGCGGAGAGTTATTAATCAATGAAAAATTGGATTGTTTATCTCGTACGATGCACTGATGGAACTCTTTATTGCGGGATAACCAATAATCTTCTAAAGCGCATCCAGGCGCACAATTCCGGAAAGGGGGCGGTTTACACGCGGGGGAGGTTTCCCGTCCACCTCGAAGCTAAAAGCCGGGCAATGACACGATCGGAGGCTCTCAGGCTGGAAATAAGGATCAAGAAAGAGCCAAGAGCGAAGAAGATCAAGCTCCTTTGTGTTTTAGGTTCATAACCTAACTGTATCTCCAAATAGGTTAAAGGAGAAATGAAAGAGGCTATCAATGAAGTTTTAAATTTAGAGGAACGGTATGTCTCAATATTTAAATGCTTGAATATAAATTAATTCGTGCGTATATTTTCACAAAAAACCGCTTAAATCACAAAAAAATATTGATAGAATTTTCTATTTATACATACTGGTTACATAATTTAACGCCGTTAGAAAATAAACACGTAAAGCAGTTGTTATGCACAAAGAGCAGCCCTCTTTCCTTGATAAACAGGTAATTTGAATGAAAAGTATTGCCGTCATAATTCCCTATTTCGGCATTTGGCCGGAATGGTTTGAGTTTTTCTTAGAAAGCTGTAGATGCAACCCGTCGGTGGACTGGCTTTTTTTTACCGATTGCGATGAAATTAAAAGTAGTTGTCCAAATGTACGCTTTGAAAGAATTTCTTTTAATGACTATTGCCGGAGAGCATCTATCTGCCTAAAGATCAATTTTTCTCCCCGCAGCCCTTATAAATTGTGCGATATTAAACCAGCCTATGGTTTTATTCATGAAAAGGATATTAAAGATTATGACTATTTTGGCTATGGTGATATAGATGTCATTTATGGAAACATCCGCAATTTTATTAACGATGATGTTCTTTCTCATAACATGATTTCAACGCATTACAATCGTGTTTCAGGGCATTTTGCCTTGCTGAAAAACACTGATGATATGCGATATGCTTTCGGCCGTATAAAAAACTGGCAGGCTCTTTTCGAAAACCCCAATCACCTCAGTATTGACGAATCCAAATTCACCAAAGTTTTTTTACGACATCGCAAACATCCGATGTTGCTACGAAAAGCGTATGGGATTTTCAACCGTTTTCAAAGAAACAATTACTGGCAAGAGCAGTTCAGCACAATTCTGTCTCCTCAACCTTGGCATGACGGCAACCTTGAACATCCCCAGGAGTGGTATTGGCACAACGGTCGTCTTACCAATAACTACGATGGTGATCGGGAGTTCATGTACCTTCACTTCATGAACTGGAAGTCTTCTGCCTGGCTTCCCAAGGAAATGCGAAAGAGGCAGGAAAGAGCAGCTTGGGAAGGTCTTGGTAGCATTGTCCACATGGATAAAAAAGAAATTAGCCATGGATTCCGGATCAATCGTACCGGTTTTCATCCTTTGTAAAGGACTATGTTGCCTTGTCTTATGGGAGAGTGAAATTGATCCACTCATATACCCAGAATATTCATGTGCCTTGAAGAGAAAAAAAAAGATAAACAACAAAGCTCTGTGCAGTACTTTACTGGCCGTGGATAGTAGTTTGTAGTATGATTTTTTATGAGCTGTGTGTTGTCAATATAGTCTGCTGCAAATCCGCTTTGGACAAAGGCTTCATGCATTTCTTTTCCCAGGGGAACACCGCTTATGCCGTCAAAAAGGATTATCTTTTTATTGAAAATTGAAATTGTCATGTTTAGTGTCCGGATGCTAATATGTTTTGCATAAAGGGAAGTTTCCAGAAGTTTTGATTAAATGCCTGCTGGGAAAAAAGGGTCTCCACACGGTTTATCGCAAAATCAATATGCATTTTCTGCTCACCTGATGCAAGGTTATACATATATACAAGTTTAGCTGCCAGTCCTTCCACATCCCCAATATCAAAGAGAAGATCGTTATTGTTGCCCAGAATCTCAACGCCACCACCGGATTTTGAGGAAAGCACCGGAATTTTTGCACTCATTGCTTCGATAAGCACCATGCCGAACGGCTCGATTTTGGAAGGTAAGACAAAAAGATCAAAAGCGCAAAAGAGTCTGGAAATTTCAGGAACAAAGCCTGCCAAAAACACCTTGTCTGTAAGATTCAGGGAAACGATTAAATTCTTCAGCTCATCTTTTAGTGGTCCTGCTCCGTATATGTAAAGCTTAGCTTTAGGCATCTGTAAGGTTGCATTGCAAAAAGCATTAATTAATGTGGCCTGGTCTTTTTCCGGATGCATCCTGCCCACAGTAGCGATGATAAAGCTTTTGGTATCAAGATCCAGTTTATGTCGTGCCTCATCACATGGCAGTTGTTCTTTCTGTAATCTGTTTATTTCAACACAATTTGGCTGTGAATAGACATCATTAAAACTGACCGTTTTAAGGCTATCAAGAATATCAATACGGATAGATTCTGATACACCAAGCAGCTTGAGTCTTTTGCGCAGCAGAAAGACAAGCAGTTTGCGGGGCAGTTGCGAAAACACTTTGTAGGCATGAACCACGCCGACTATTAGTATTGGTGACGATATAAGACTGGCTATACCTATGAGATAAATGGCTTTATAGCGATGAGCTACTACCAAGGAATAGTGTTCTTCAGCCAGGATGCGACATAGCTTTTTAATAAGGCCTGCCTTCATTCCCCGCATATCGCCTGTTGAGCTTTCCAGAAACAGCAATTTGTCAGCAATGGCCTGATTCCGCACCATGGGAGAATCTTTACCTTTTAAAAAAAGGCAGGTAACCTCATATTTACTCCCATCAAACACTGCCGCGTATTGGTTGGCAACATCAAAAAAAGGCGGTTCATAGCTGTGACAAACCTGAAGTATTTTTGTTTTTCCCATGGATTTGTTTTATTTTCACGCGCCGATTGTTGACCATCGGTTATAAGAACTTGTTCTTTAAGGGCCAAAGTATAGGAAAATTAGACTTGTATGTCAAGAAAGGTTATAATTTGACAATCAACACAGTATATGGCAGTTTATTCACCTGGATAATGATAAATAGTTGAAAAAGGTTATACGAATTGTTATGAGCCGTTAACTTTGGATAAAGATGTGATCAAAAATATTCTTTAAAAACATCTGACCCGTGACAGAATAGGATTATGAGATAGTTATGAAAACAATAAACATCCTCCATATTATTTCGAAATTCCATGGTGATTATCCTCTGCTTGATGATTTCATTCTAAGACTAGAGCCAGATCGGTATCAAAGTACTGTCATTTTTCTTCGCGGCAAACCAGAGAAGCCCACTCGCATAGAACGGGCAGGCATTGAAACAATATATCCCGAAAAGTATTTAGGACAAAGCAGATTAATTTTTCCTCGGAGAGTCTTATTTCTAAAGAGTGTGATTCGGGACAGAGGAATCGATATCATTCACTGTCATCGGCACAAACCTACGGTATATGGGGTCATCTCCTCTATTCTTGCAGGTGGAAAACCAGTTATATCAACAGTTCACGGTACCGGACGGACAAGATCAAAGAAAAGACAATTTACAAATCGGATTATTTTTAATAAAACAGCCCGGATTATTGGTGTTTCTAAGGCTGTGCATGATGACATCTTGATGACCAATAAGTGGATAGACAAAGAAAAGGTTATAAGCATACCCAATGGCCTCGATTATTCTAAATATTTGAAAGTTTCATCTATACCAAAACAAAAGATTCGAGAAGAGATCCTTAAAGGGCATGCCAATAGTTATTGGTTCGGTATGGTAGGCAGACTGGCACCCAAGAAAAACCACCAGCGTTTGTTTAGGGTATTTAAGAACTTAGTTATAGATTTCCCAGATTCCATATTACTTGTTGCAGGCGCTGGCCAGCTAGAGTACGAGTTAAAGAAACAAATCAAAGACCTTGGTCTTGAGCATAATATTGTTCTTTTAGGACAAAGAGAAAATATCCCAACATTTCTACATTCTTTGGATGCTTTTATCTTTCCTTCTCTTAATGAAGGATTAGGACTTGCTTTGCTCGAAGCTATGGCTGTTGGACTTCCCGTGGTGGCAGCCGACATAGGGCCTTGTCAGGAAGTTGTTGATTCAACAGAAAGTGCCATTTTGGTGGATCCTAAAGATGAAGATAGCATCTTAAAGGGTTTATTGAAGCTAAGAAGGCTCAACACGGAAGAGCAGAGTGGTATGGGCATAAAAGCGAGGCAGAGGGTTTTGGATGCTTTTACTATAGAGCAGATGACAGAGCAGATTATCAGAGTTTATGATGATATACTGCTTGATCAGTCAAAGAATAGAGGATAAAGGCTTAATAATCTGCATTTTCATTTGTGGTTTCCGAAATGTCTGAGAGTGCTGATTTTTTCGTTAATCTATTATAAATTCAACAAAGAGCGGGGAAAACCCTTGAAAATTCGAGGTCTTTCTTACTATCAAAACATTTTATGGGTGAGAGTTTCCTTTGATTAAATTCAGGCAGCATGATCCAAAAGTTCTTATAATTCCATTTATAATTTATTTATCGCTTTTTTTCGGTCCGCTTAGCTCAAAGGCTCATAACAATTTTTTTTATCTGGTTATTTTGGTGCCTTTCGTTTTATTTATAAGAGTAAAAAAAGAAGATTTGTTCAATGTTATTAAGTCCAAAGGTTTTATTTTGGTTTTTATTTTGGTTTCATATTTAGCCTTAACAGTTTTTCTGAATATGCAATTCGTGTCTTTATCTGAGATTGTCAAGCCTTTTAGGCACTGGTTTTCTTTCCTGGTTTTTTTCTTTCTTTGCGTATTGCTATTTAGCAAATACGACCTGGAAGAAAAGATGAATTACGTTTCTCTCTGGGCAGCTATATGGGGAGGGCTATCTATACTTTTATTTTTTTATGACAAGCCTTTTGCCCAAAGATTGCTTTTTTATGGCCGCGTTGAAAGTCCCATTTTTGGAGCCTGCACCTATGCCACACTGTTTTTGTTTTTAATGTTTTCCGAAAAAAAAACCGGGAAAGCTCTAAGAATTTGCGCGCTATCCATTCTTCTTTTGAGTATTATTTTTGCTCAGAGCCGAGGACCAATTTTAGCATTATCCGTAGCCGTTGTTGCGGGTTTGATTGGTCAGAGCAGAAAAATAATGCCATTTATCATAGGAGGTTCGGGTATAGTTTTATGGGTGCTCGATTATCTTAAAATTATATCCTGCGGAAGAATTTTTTGGGCACATTCCAGCTTTAGAATCCCAATATGGAAACAGGTTATTTCAGAGAGTATAAATAGCGGTGCTTGGCTTTTTGGTCACGGCATAGCGGTAAATGAAACTGTTACTATAACACCGGCTCTCAGTTTTCCGCATGCTCATAGCGGATATGTAGGAACATTTTTTATAGGCGGTATCATAGGAGTAGTATTATTGTTGAACCTGGCGGTTCATATAGCCAGGCAATCTTTGACTATTAAATCTGTAAGAGAAAACGGTCTCGCCATTTCTCTTGTTGTGTTTGCGCTGCTATCTATTGCAACAGATACTCATATACTGTTGAAAGGGCCTCACCCCACCTGGTTTTTTTTCTGGCTCCCTGTGGCATATTTAGTAGCAGAAGAGATAAAGAATAGTGCCGAGCAATAGGTTTCTTGTATGATGCCAGACGGAATCCGTGTTGCGGTTCAAACTAATTTATCTCTATATCCCGACATTGCGTTGTTATGCTTGTAGCAGTTTACTTAAATTGGTTTTTGCAAATTCTATTGAAGGGTCAAGTTCGATAGCTGTTTTGTAATAGTATATTGCTTTTTCTTTTTCTCCCATATCGCGGTAATTTGAAGCTATATTTGCATAATCTATTGCAGAGGCCGGATCTAATTTTATAACTTTCATAAAATTTTCGATAGCCATTTCATGTTCTTTAAGCATGAAGTGACAAAATCCCATCAGGTTGAAAATGTCTGTTCTTTCATTGTCATATTTTTCACCTTCTTTTAGCATGGAAATCGCCTGCCGGTATTCCCCCATTTCTTTAAGACATACACCAAGATAAGAATATATGCTGGAAATATCCTGTTTTGACGGGTCTAACTCAAGAGCCTGTTTAAAATAAGGTAATGCCGAGCCGGGATCATTTAACAAAAGATAAGACTGGCCTATATAAAACTTTATGTAATATTTTCCGGCAAGCATCTGATCCATTTGCATTAACTCATAAAGAGCATTTTCGGGTTCATAATTTTCAATAATGATTTTTGCGCAGAACAAACCGGTACTTGCACTTGCAGCTCTTTCCCTGAAATGAGCGCCCGGCACTATGGTGTAAAATGCAGGAATCTTAAGCTTGGGATGCATGGTGTTTATAACTATTACTTCCATATCGTTTGCGTAAAGCGATGAAATCAGGTTTTCTACTTCTACTTTTATATTATTGCTGGAAATATCCGGGAGGTTGTCAATATCAATAACTGGTTCTGCTTCCATTACAAACCGTGCATTGTCGAGATCAGTAAATTTTGGAAGTCCGCTGGCAACATAATTTGAGGATGTATTAAAATCTCCGGCAAGCTGGGCTACTTCCGTAAGAGCCCTGCTTAAAGCCTTTTGAGGGTCAGGTGTGGTTCCTGCTGTCCACACAATTTCACTTTTTTCGGGAAAGGTTGATGGATCATAAGCAAGAACAGCTACGGTGGGTATTCCGAGTCCTAAAGAAAAGTCCGAAATATATAGTTTAATTCCCGCGGCACGGTATTTTTCTATCATTTCAACTACCATTGGATCTGTTGCTGAATCAGGATTAATTAAAGGAACTTTAAGTTTATTTATGCTGATTAGTGATGAAACGTGCCGCTCAACAATTTCACAAATTCCCTGACTCAATGCCTCTTCCACACAATTTCCGGCGGATGGACCGTTGAATTCATTAATCATATAAAACCAGTTAAAGGGAATAAGCACCGATTCTTTTTTTGTCAGGTTATATGCCCATGTCCATTTAAGCGTCAGGTTATCATATATATTTTTTGTTATTTTTAAATCATCCGAAGAGTCATGAACAGATTTTGCAATCATCTCAAAAGAGATTGCGTTATAATTTATATTAGCAGGTTTTTCATAGAAAAAATTATCGGGGTTTTGGCAAAAAGAAAAAAAGCTGAATCTTTCTGCAAGTTCCATTACAGCACTTGCTTCGGCTTGTGAAGGAGTTGCGCCTTTTCCCATCTGCTTTTTTGTTCCGGTAATATTTGAAGCATCTTTACCACATACGCTGAAATAAACGGGAATTTTCAGCCTGCCATTATCTATTCGTGAAGTGCTTTCAAGAATATCAAGATCAAGTTCTTTAAGCGTTTCTTTAAAGCTATTTACGGTTTCTTCCGGTGTTTTGATTTTGTCCTGATCAAGTGTAAAACGCTTGAAAGCATCATTTAGAATAATTTCATAACTCATTTTAAAAATCCTCCGTTTGGAATAATCTACATTGCCCCCTTTAACATTATACAGCTTAAACATAAAATTAAATTTTAAATTGACCGGATTTTTTTAATTTGGTATTAAAATATTAACGTGGGGATGTAGCTCAGTTGGGAGAGCGCAGCGTTCGCAATGCTGAGGCCAGGAGTTCGAACCTCCTCATCTCCACCAAATAAAACTATTAGAGCCAGTTTCAAAAAAGAAAAGGCTGGTAAAATACAACCAGCCTTTTTTCGTCTTATAAAAACAAAATTCCGCATAGCTAATTTGTTTTATTCAATTTCAAAGCTTTATGTAAAACTGGGTCTCAATAAATCGTGGCACGTTTTGTAGCAGTTGCCATAATATCACCGCCAAAAGTGTTTATCGACATTATAACTTTTAAACGTTATGGTATCTATACGCTATGGAAGCTAACGTCGCAATATGCAGATTTTCAAAGTGAAGGCACAACCGGAGCTTTTTCAAGGAACTACTTCGAGCTTTTTAAAACATAATAACCAACGATACCAGACATAAATGAACCCAGGAGAATGGCTAGTTTATCTGCATAGTGATAAATCTGATTATCATCATAAGCCAACGTGTCAACAAATAAACTCATGGTAAATCCGATACCGGTAAGAATGGATACACCATACAGTTGATTCCAGCTACTATCTTTGGGCAAGCTTGCGAATCCTGATTTGATAGCAAGCCAACTAAAACTAAAAACCCCCAACTGTTTACCGATAAATAATCCAATCATAATTCCCATAGGGACAGGATTTAGCATTTCCTCAAAAGAAATCCCTCTTAAATCAACACCTGCATTAACAAAAGCAAAAAGGGGCAATATCATAAAGGCTACCCAATAATGTAAACCATACTCCATTTCTTTGCTCATAGAAAAGACTTTACCGTCTCTGCCTATACAGTTCAAAGGAATCATAAAGGCTAATGCGACACCTGATAGAGTTGCATGAACGCCTGATTTTAATACGCTAACCCAAAGCACGATGCCGAGCAAAATATAAGCCGCTTTACTAGCTACGCCCATTCTGTTCATGGTAAACAAGGTAGTAAGAGCGATTGAAGCGATGACTATAGAGACTGTAGATATGTCAGCCGTGTAAAACAGTGCTATAATAACGATAGCTCCTAAATCATCAATAATAGCCAACGCTAACAGAAATACTTTTAAAGAGACGGGAATTCTATTCCCTAATAGAGATAAAACTCCCAAAGCAAAAGCAATGTCGGTTGCGGTTGGTATTGCCCAGCCTTTCATTGCGAATGACTCGCCTTGATTGAATGCAATGAAAACCAGAGCAGGCACCGTCATTCCTCCGAGCGCTGCTATTCCTGGTAACGCGATCTGACTTAGAGAGGAAAGATGACCCTCAATAAATTCTCTTTTAACCTCCAGCCCAATTAGAAAGAAAAAAACCGCCATTAGTCCATCATTTACCCAGAGCAATAAGGGCTTGGCAATTTGTAAATTACCAAATCGAATTTCTACATGCGTATGTAAAAATCCATTGTACAAATCAGACAGGCCGCTGTTTTGCAATGCCAGGGCAGTAATAGTGAAAAAAATCAGCAGCATGCCTGACGATGATTGTCTTTTTAAAAATGTTTCAATGGTGGTTATCATAGAAATGCGCTTTGTCTTGCTCTGTTGATAAGGGCTCAAATTTATATTAATATTTCTATAAGGAAATATAGTTTATTATTTTTCCTTATGCAAACAATGCTATGCGGAAATTTAACAAGAGGAATAGGGGGAAGCATTAAGGTTTCCTCCTATTCCTATTGTTGTATTGTTTAACCAGTATATATTTACTAATCACAGCTGAAATCATGACAGAAATGAATAAAGACAAAATCCTCGAAATCCTCAATGTATTCCTGTTGTTGAAATTTTCTCCCGCCTTGAGCTTGAACAAACTGAAACGTTTTGAAAGTGGCTCAGATGAATAAAAACAAGGATAGAATAATATGCAAGCAGATTGGTCGGAAACAATAACATATAAGCTTGACACTTACAGTATATCGGCATACAAATAAACAACGTTAATACTTAATATATAACGAATTGAAGGTGAGTTATGAATCGTACAGCCGATGTTGAGCGTAAGACAAAAGAAACACAAATCAGCATTAAACTCTTATTGGATGGAACCGGGAAACATGAAGTTAATACCGGCATCCCCTTTTTTGACCATATGTTATCTCTTTTCTCTGCACATGGTTTTTTTGATCTGACAGTAAAAGCAAAAGGCGATATTGAAGTTGATTTCCACCATACAGTGGAAGATGTGGGTCTTGTGTTGGGAGATGCATTAAACAAAGCTCTTGGCGACAGAAAAGGCATAAGACGTTATGGTAATTTTACGGTTCCTATGGATGATTCCTTAACTTCGGTTACTATTGATCTTTCAAACCGTCCTTATTTAGTTTACAATGTGCCATCTATTCCGAATTCAGGGGCTACATTCACTATTGCACTTGCAAGGGAATTTTTCAGAGCTTTTTCAACAAAGGCGGGTATGAATCTTCATATAAATACATTTTACGGCCAGGATGAACACCACATTATCGAATCCGTTTTCAAAGCTGCCGGAAGAGCACTTGATCAGGCAACGTCTCTTGATGAACGGATAACCGGAATTTGCTCCACAAAAGGAGTATTATGATAATAAAAAATTCATTATACGGTTTATTTGTCGGGAGTGTTTTTAAAAGGAAGGCAAATCTTGTACAGTTGATTTGTTTGTTGTTTTTTATACCTTTACTTTTTCCGGCATGTAGTTCTAACCAAGTTAAACCTGAACTTCTTTCTACCAAGGGGAAAATTGAAAAGGTACTTGTTCTCCGCTTTAAAAATTATACTGACTTTTGCGGTAAAGAGAATAATATAAGATGCCCGCTTTGCGGAAGTATGTTTTTTACCGGAGATATTGCGGAAAACGCTGATGTTATGTTGACAAATCATCTTTTTTCTCTGCTGGAAAAAAACACCGATTTTAAAATAATTCCCCCTGATAGAGCAGAATTTATTGCAGATGACTTCCAAGCGTGCTTCCAAGACTCGAAAGCAATGATTGATAAAATTGTTGAAATCGGACAAGCGGTTGGAGCAGATGCTGTTTATTTAGGGCATATTTACCGTTTTAAACAACGTGTAGGAACAGGTTATGGTGTAGAATCTCCCGCTTCGGTAGCTTTTGATTTGCATCTTATAAGTGTTTCGGAACGCCGTATTATCTGGACAGGCCATATGGATGAAACCCAGCGGCCTTTAAGCGAAAATCTTTTTGAAATTGGAACTTTTATTAAAAGGGGAGGAAAATGGGTTGTCGCAGAAGATCTGGCAAAACCGGGTCTTGAAGAGATGATTCATATATTTTTCACAAAATGATTATTATACCTGCAGTAGATATAAAAAACGGAAAATGTGTCCGGCTTTTACAGGGCGAAAAGGATCGTGAAACTATATTTTCAGATGATCCTTCAGCTATGGCCCAAAAATGGGAGAAGCAGGGAGCAAAATTGATTCATGTGGTTGATCTTGACGGGGCTTTTGAAAAAACCCCTGTTAATCTTATGGCCATAAAGAAAATACTATCAACTGTAAAAGTTGACATACAAGTTGGCGGAGGAATAAGAAATGAAGAAACCGCCAAAATGTTTTTAGATATCGGCGTTAAAAGGATAGTAATAGGAACGGAAGCGCACAAAAATCCCAAATTTGTTAAAGATATTTGCCGTATGTATCCAAAACAAGTAGTAGTAGGAATTGATGCGAAAAAAGGTTTTGTTGCAATAGAAGGATGGACGGAAACGACGGAAATGAAAGCTGTAGATCTTGCAAAAACTTATGAAGATTGCGGAGTTGCGGCAATTAATTTTACAGATATATACAGAGACGGAATGCAAACTGGGCCTAATATTGAGGAAACAAAGCGGCTTGCCGAATCTGTAAATATTCCGGTTGTTGCCTCAGGAGGCGTTTCAACGATAGATGATATAAGAAATCTTCTATCAATTGAAAAATATGGAGTTGTTGGGGTTATTACAGGCAAAGCAATATACAGCGGAACGCTTGATTTTAGGGAAGCTGTGAAAATTTCTGCGCAAAACTTATAACACGATTAATTTTGTTTGCTTTTTTCAACCATAATACCGCCGAAAAATACTGCTATGCTTTGATTGGCGATTTCTTCAATTGAAAGCCTTCCGCTATCATTATACCAGCGATATATCCAATTCATCATGGCAAATACTGAAAAAGCCATAATTGTTTTGTCTATTCCCTGTTTCAGAAGGCCTATTTTTTCAAGCTCACAAAATTTATTAAAATATAAATCATGTATTTGGCGTTGCTGTTTTACAGCTTCCGAACTCAAGGCTTTGGGAAGTTGATATTGTTCTTCAATATAAATTTTCAGCTCTTTTCGCTTTTCCTTGATAAGACAGGTTTGCCTGAAAATCATTTCTTTCAGACATTTTACAGGATCATCATTGTTTGTTATTGCTTTGTGAAGTTCTTCTAAAACAATTGAGCCTATATCCTGTATGATGGTATAAAGTATCTCGTCTTTATTTTTGAAATGAACATATATTGTGGAATTTGTTACCCCGACAGTTCGCACAATATCTCGGACAGAAGCTTTTACAAAACCAAACTCATAAAAAAGATCTACAGCTTTATCCAAGATTTCTTGTTTCGTATCGGAACTTTTCATTTATTCACATTTCCACATTTTTTTAAATTGTATTAAGTATTCATGCAATTATATTAATATTGTTTTTAAATCAAGTATTATCCGTTAAAGGCTATAGCTTAACTTGTCAAGAATACGAAGATAACCTATATCCTTTGTCATAGTTTAGATTATTAAAAATTGCATTCACTGAAAATCGCCAAACGGGCTGTTAGCCAAACGGGCTTGCCTTAGGCAGATGCTTTTGTTAAGATATGATACACAGAAAGCAACTATATAAAATACGATGGAGCCAGTTTCATAACTTATTATTGACACAGCAGTATATTGCCTATATAAAATATAAATTCAATGATTACCATTAACTATCTGATTTTTGTCAAAACATACTCAATATAGCGGAGTAAATTCTATGGGTTCCCAGCATCTGGATTTGTTTCACATGATAAGCAATGCAGGAATTGTAGTACAGGGTGTATTGCTTACACTTGTTCTTTTTTCCGTATCTACCTGGACAATTATTTTTCTTAAATACAAATATATAAAGCGGGCATATAAAGAATCCGAATTCTTTATTGACTATTTCTGGAGAAGCCGTGATTTTTCGGATGTTTATACAAAATCAAAAGAAATGACCGGCAGTCCGGTTGCAAGAATATTTCGCATAGGTTATGTGGAGCTTACAAAATTAAGCCAGTCGGGCGTTTCTTCAACTCCGAAAACTTCAGATTCAGAAGATGTTTCTATAAGTTCCCGGTTTGTAGGTATGGATAATATTAAGCGTGCTTTAAGAAGGGCCATTAACTCCGAAGTAACAAGCCTTACACACCTTGTTCCGTTTCTTGCAACAACCGGAAATACAGCTCCTTTTATAGGTTTGTTTGGTACGGTTTGGGGAATCATGAATTCGTTTCACGGAATCGGGCTAAGAGGATCGGCTACACTTGCGGTTGTTGCTCCCGGAATATCCGAGGCCCTTGTAGCGACTGCAGCAGGTCTTGCAGCAGCAATACCTGCTGTAATAGCATTTAATTATTTCATGCAAAAAATAAGAAATATTGACTCTGAACTGCAAAGTTTTGCGGCTGATTTTCTTAATATAGTAGAACGGGATACATTAAAGGCAAAGGGGATTAAAAAATGATGGCAGGAGGAGATAAAGATAGCATTATTTCCGATATAAATGTTACTCCTTTTGTGGATGTTATGCTGGTTCTTTTGATTATTTTCATGGCAACTGCGCCTATGATGGTTCAAGGCGTAAATGTTTCCCTTCCCGAAGCAACAACTAAGCCTCTTGTTTCGGAAAAAGAGCATCTTTTAATAACTCTCGATAAAGGTGGCAATATATATATAAATGATTACAAAGTTGCTCCTGAGCAGCTTCAGGTAAAAATAAAAAAAATTCTCGAGGGCCATTCCGGCCAGGAAGTATATCTTAGAGCAGATAAAAATATCTCATACGGTGCGGTTGTTACTCTTATGTCTGAGATAAAGGAAGCTGGTGTGGAAAAGCTCGGTATGGTTACAGAGCCTATCGAAAGCAAAACAAATCGGAAAAAATAACAGGCATGCAAGAAGGTTTTCAATTCTCCGGATATTTTAACGGAAAAAGCGGCATACCTCAAAAAACAGTGACTTTAACATTTGTTATTTCCTTTGCGTGTCATGCCGTTTTAATAGGAGTTTTATTTTTTCTTCCCGGATATAGCAGGCCAATGTTTAATCCCTTTCCTTCGGCAATAAATGTCAGCCTTGTTTCTCTTCCGGCTGGCCGTCCTGGGCCTCCTGCCGGAAAACCGGCTTTAAAAAAGAGTGCGGCTATAGTTGAAAAAAAAGTTGTAAAGCAAGTTCCGGCAAAAATTGAAAAACCTAAAGAAATTTCAAAACCGGAGATTAAAGCTGTAAAAAAGGCCCAGGAAAAACCTGTAACAAAAGTGTCGAAAGCCATATCATTAAAACCGAAGATATCACCAAAAAAGAAAGTTGAGTCTGCCGAGTTGATAAAAAATGCCGTAAAAGATATGGAAAAAAAGGTTGAGGAATCAAGGCCATCATCAGTTGATGAAGCAATAAGCAAAATAAGGGATAAGATCGCAAAAGCTGAGGGTGCCAATCAGTCCAGGGGGTTGGGTAGTCAGGGAAGCGCAATAAAAGGAGCAGTACCAGGCATCTCCGGCGGTAGCGGTGGCAGTAACCTGCCAATAGGCATATTTGATATATATAAAGCAGAAATTTTTTATACAATTCAGCAAAACTGGGCGTATTCCGAGCAGATAGGAGGCAGAGGTTTAGATGAACTGGCTGTTCTTGTAATAAAAATAATGCATAATGGCGAAATCAGCGATATCCGGTTTGAAAGCAGATCAAAAAACCGCTATCTTGACGAGTCGGCATACAGAGCTATTCAAAAATCCAATCCTCTTCCACCTCTTCCCGAAGGTTATAGCAGGCCATATTATGAAGTCGGCCTTCGTTTCGGAACCAGTGGACTTAAGCGGAATTAAACGATATAATGCTGAAAATTTTAAAGGAAAAATAGATGAGATGTTTTCGTTTTTTTATAGTTATTATTGCTGCTGTATTAGCAATGACAGAAATTAGCTTTGGAGCATATGATTACATTGATATAAACAGTCCGTCTATAAGAAAAATGCCGATTGCCATACCTTTGTTTAAATCCGGTACAGGAACAATTAATAACAATGATATGATATTTTCAAAACAAGCTTCCAATATGCTTGCAGAAATGCTCGATTTTACCTGTTATTTCAAGATACTTGACAGGGAAAGCTTTCTTGAAAATCCATTAAAGCCTGAAACAACTTTGCAAAATATAAATTTTCATAACTGGGCTACCGTGGGTGCGGAGCTTCTTGTTACCGGCAAGATTTCGATAAAAGGCGATCTTCTTGAAATTGAATTGAGGTTGTTTGATACAATTAAAGCCAGCCAGCTTATAGGAAAAAAATACAAAGCAGACGCTAAAAGTTTAAATCAGGTAATACGACTCTTTGCAAGTGAGATTGTCTTTTATCTTACCGGAAACAGAGGCATTTTTGATACCCGTATTGCCTTTGTGTCAACAGGCTCAGGAAATAAAGAAATATATATTTGTGATTTTGACGGAACCAATGTAAAACAATTTACAAACAATAAAGCAATTACTCTTTTTCCAGCATGGTCATCGGATGGTAAGTGGATTGCATACACCTCTTATTTAAAAGGTAATCCTGATATCTATATCAAAAATGTCAATAACAACAGTATATCTGTGATAGCAAAAAAAGGAATAAATATAACACCGGTCTGGGTACCCGGAAAATTTGCACTTGCTGCAACACTTTCCTATACAGGAGATCAGGATATTTATCTAATGACAGGAACCGGGAAAATAATTAAAAAGTTGACAAAAAGTTCCGGAAGTGATGTATCCCCTGCATTATCTACGGACGGAAAGAAGATGGCGTTTGTTTCAAGCAGATCAGGAACACCTCAGATATATATTAAAGACCTTTATACCGGATATGAGAAAAGATTGACATTTAATGGTAACTATAATACTCAGCCGTGCTGGTCGCCTAAAGGCGATAAGATAGTATATTCCGGATTGGATGGAGGAAGCCATAATATTTTTATAATTGGTTTTGATGGCAAAAATCCAGTACAATTAACACAAGACACAGGTAATAACGAATCACCTTCATGGTCTCCGGATGGCACCCTTATTGTATTCAGCTCAACGCGAGAGGGGCCTTCGAGGATCTATGTAATGACTTCTTATGGAACAGATCAAAGGCGTGTGTTTAGTATATCAGGTGAACAGTCAAATCCCAAATGGTCACCAAGGCTTGTTAACAAATAACAGTATTATATTTATCAAGGAGGTTTAAAATGAAGAAAAAAATGTTGATTGTTTTATCTTTCTTACTTGTAATTCCGGCTCTATTGATTTTCACTTCCTGTGGGAAACAGACTGTGAAGGCTGATGTTGAAACCGTTCAGGATGCACAAGCTGACATGGACGCTGCTGCCGCTGACTCTTCTGCGTCTGATGTGGATTCAGAATCTCTCCCGGCTGACCAATCAGTTCAAGAACCCACCGGGC
This sequence comes from Pseudomonadota bacterium, assembly GCA_018817425.1. Lineage (NCBI taxonomy): Bacteria > Pseudomonadati > Pseudomonadota > Pseudomonadota bacterium. The sequence goes on along the minus strand of JAHITX010000001.1, from coordinate 50,219 downwards.
CTAGCGCAGAAGAGATGATGGCAATGGAAAAAGCTGAAGCAATGCAGAGTCTTGTTAATGAAGACGTGCTTTTTGACTATGATAGCGCAGCTCTTACGGAAACCGCTCAGGAAATTCTCAAAACGAAAGCTGATTATCTTGGGAAGCAATGTGCAAGTATTCCTGTGACTATTGAAGGGCATTGTGATGACCGCGGAACCAATGAGTACAACCTTGCTCTTGGGGAAAGGCGTGCCAGAAGCGCAATGAATTACCTTATCAATCTTGGTGTAGCTCCTTCACGTTTAAATATAATCAGCTACGGAGAAGAAAAACCGCTTGATCCTGGCCAAAATGAAGACGCCTGGTCAAAGAACAGAAGAGCTCATTTTATTATAAAGTAAGAATTGGATTTTTGTATCCGGGCTTTATACCAAAAACATTATGAACGGATTATGACTTAAGCATCCGCTTGTTATATGTGTATGATACACAACATGCGGATGCAATCCGTTTAATTAGATTCACAAAAAAGCTCCAGGGAGATCTTTCAGGATGCTAAAAGCCTCAATAAATAATTTAGGGCCATTAGGAAAAAATTCCTTGATTCCTCGAATAATTACTTTTTTTCCATTTGTCGGCAAAGGGAAACGCCATATTTTGAAATTGGTTGTTCTTCTTGTTCTTCTTGGATTTTATAATTTCGGCTGTGCTTTGCATAAAGACGTTCTAACGCTTGATAACCGTGTAGGACAACTAAGGCTGCGGGTTGTAACTTTAGAAAACCAGACTTCCCAGCTTAACTCCAAAACGGATGGACTAAAAAAGAAAACGGAAGAGATTAAAGATATCGAATCCGAAAAAGAAAATAAAATCAGAGGACAAGCAGCCGAACAATATGCCGATATCCAAAGGCATACTGAAGAAATTCAGATATTAAATGGAAGAGTAGAGGTGCTTGAGCACCTTTTAAACCAAAAATTAAATGCGCTCGAAGAAACCGCTAAAATAGCTGAGAGCAGACTTGCCAAGGTTGAACAGACTACGGAAGCATCTGCTAATAAGCTTAAGCAACTTGATCAATATTTGAGTTTAGAAGGAAAAGAAAAAACAACACTTGCCGGGCAGACCGACACAACGGAGAACACAAAGCAGGAAATTCCTGAAAACGAGATGTATGCTTCCGCCCTTAAGTTGTATGATAAGGAGAAATATGCAGCAGCCCGTGAACAATTGCAGGAAATGCTGAAAAAATATCCGAATTCCGATATAGCTGATAATTGCCAGTTCTGGATTGGTGAAAGCTATTACAGGGAAAAATGGTATGAAAAAGCCATTGGTGAATATCAGAAAGTTATAGAGAAATACCCAAAAGGCAATAAAATGAAGGCTTCATTGCTAAAGCAGGGTCTTTCCTTTTACAATATTGGAGATAAAAAGACTTCAAAACTCATTTTAAACCAACTTGTAGAAAAATTTCCTGATTCAATTGAAGCCAAAACAGCTGAAAGCAAGCTGAAAGGATTTTAAAATAATGAGCCACTTTTAAAACATTTCAGTTTGGTCAAGCTCAAGGCGGGAGAAAATTTCAACAGCAGTAATACATTGAGTATTTCGAGGATTTAAATTTGAGCCCAATGCAGAGATCGGCCAAAATGGGGCGTTTTGAAACTGGCTCGAATAATTTTGGTTTTAATCCTTAAAGAGCAAAAGATGATAAAGGTCATCGGTATAGATCCTGGCCTGGCTTCAACGGGTGTGGGAATTATCTGTGGGACAGGGCTTAAAATCCAAAGATATTCTTTCGGAAGTATAAACACGTCAAAAAATCAGGCTCTTCCCGAGCGTCTTAACCATATTTTTTCAAAAGTCCTTTCACTTCTAAAAGATGAAAAGCCTGATCTAATGGTATTAGAAGATGTATTTTCCCTTGATGCCTATCCTAAATCAGGTATAAGCCTTGGCAAGGTTACAGGTGTTATTCTTCTGTCGGCATGCCATGCCGGGATATCGGCAACCGAGGTTGCTGTGAGGGAAGTCAAGCATGTTTTAACAGGTAATGGTAATGCAAACAAGCAACAGCTTGAGCTTACCGTGAGGAATTTATTGAAATTAAATACCCCCATTAGACCCTTTCATGCTTCCGATGCAATTGCTCTGGCTCTATTAGGTCTTTTCCGTTATAATAACAACAACAGGTAAAACTTTAAATTTAAACTCTTTCGGAGAAGAATTTAGTGATAGGATACTTAGAAGGAAAATTATTAAAAAAAGAAAGCGAGCGCATACTTTTGCTCGTAAATCATATAGGATATGAAATACTGCTTCCGGCGATTGTAATGGAGACTCTAAATACAAGGTCAGTTGGAGACGAAATAACTCTATATATTTATTATCATCAATCGGAAAAGCAGCCAAAACCTGTATTGATAGGGTTTAATCTTGAAATCGAAAAGGAATTTTTTCAATATTTCATTTCTGTTGAAGATATAGGACCGTTAAAAGCTGTAAAAGCTCTTACCATGTCCGTACGTGATATTGCAAGAGCTATAGAATCAAAAGATGCTGCAACACTAAAGCAGCTTAAAGGAATCGGAAACAGAACAGCCCAAAAAATTATAGCAACGCTTGAAGGAAAGTTAAACAAGTTCGCCCTGATAAGAAAATCGGAGCAACCATATGATGATGATTCTGTTTCAGAAGATTTTGGACAAACAGTCATTGATCTTCTTGTTTCCCAGCTTGGTTATAAACCTGGCGAAGCAAAGACGATGGTTGTGCAAGCTTTGAAAAGAAACAAATTTATAACAAGCCCTGAGGATCTCCTTGAAGAAGTATATCGTGGAGAAAGAGCCTGATGAGCAATGATATTCTGACACATTCTTCGGAAGATAATGAAATACTTTCCGGTTCCTGCCTTTCTGTTGACACAGAACCTGAAATACTTTCCCTGCGTCCGTCATGTATGTCTGATTATATAGGCCAGAGCGAGGTTGTTGAAACGCTTAAAATCGCAATTGAAGCAGCAAAACAGCGCGGTGAGCCTATTGATCATGTTCTTTTACATGGCCCGCCGGGTCTTGGCAAAACAACTCTTGCCCATATTATTGCAAATGAGACGGGCGGTAATCTTACTGTTACATCAGGGCCGGCTCTTGAAAAGGGAGGAGATCTTGTAGGGATTCTTACTCATCTTGAAGAAGGCGATATTCTTTTTATAGACGAGATTCACCGGATTCCTAAGGTGGTTGAAGAATTCATGTATCCTGCAATGGAAGATTTTGCCATAGATTTTGTATTCGACAAAGGAGTGAATGCGCGTAGCCACAAATACCGCTTAAAGCATTTTGTAATGGTTGGAGCAACAACAAGAGTCGGGTTGCTTTCATCACCTTTAAGAGATCGTTTCGGCATATTCAGAACTCTGGATTTTTATACTGAAACGGATCTTATGATAATTGTTTCACGCTCAGCAAATTTACTTAAAGTTAAAATCAAAGAAGATGCCGCATTAGAGCTTTCGCGGCGGTCAAGGGGTACACCGAGAATTGTCAACAGGTTACTAAAGCGTGTAAGAGACTATGCGCAGGTAAGAGGAGACGGTGTAATTACAAAAAAAGCGGTACATGAAGCGCTTGCTCTTGAGGGAGTTGATGAAAAAGGACTTACAAGTCTTGACTGCCGTTATCTTAAAACAGTGATAGAGTATTATAATGGCGGGCCTGTAGGAGTTGAGGCGATTGCAGCCACCCTTCAGGAAGAATCGGATACTCTTGTAGATGTTGTAGAGCCTTTTCTTTTAAAAATCGGTTTTATCATGAGAACTTCTTCCGGCCGAAAAGCATCTGAAGAAGCATATCAGCATTTATATAAAAAGCTGTAATAAATAATCATGCCGGTTATAACTCTTCTTACAGATTTTGGTATCAAAGACGAATATGTGGGCATAATGAAGGGAGTTATTCTTTCCATAAACCCTTCTGCTTCCATTATTGACATCAGCCATTCGATTCTTCCCCATGATATAGTCAACGCTGCATACCTTACAAACTATTGTTACAGATATTTTCCAGAAGGATCAATACATGTTGTTGTGGTTGATCCCGGCGTTGGCAGCAACAGGGCTATTTTTGCAGCAGAAGTTAATGGCCACTATTTTATAGCGCCTGATAATGGTGTATTAAGCCTTTTATTGGAAGAAGAAAAGAACTGTAAGATTGTAAAGCTGGACAAAAATGAATGGTTTTTAAAGCCTGTAAGCAATACTTTTCACGGTCGTGATATTTTCGCACCGATTGCAGCACAATTATCCAAAGGGAAAAGCCTTGAAGAACTCGGCATACCAATAGATCAGAATACAGTCGTTACCGTTAAAATACCAAAACCTGAAATATCAGATAATGGAGAGCTTATAGGTGAAGTTGTGTCAATTGACCGTTTTGGTAATCTTATAACAAATATCGACGCAAAAATACTTGATACATTTACTTCCAATCTGAATAAAAAGGGTTTCCAGATAATTATCGGGAAAAATAGAATAGAGTACTTATCAACAAGCTATTCAAATACATTGGCAGGAAATCCGCTTGCTATTATTGGAAGTCGTGGTTTCCTTGAGATTGCGGTAAACCATGGAAGTGCGGAACATTATTTTAATGCAAAGAAAGTGGGCAAAATACGAATTGTAAAAAAATGATACGCTATTTGTTAGGGTAGTACTAACTATCAAAACGTAGCAGCACCCCAAGTTTTTTTAATATTTCGAAAATAACAATATCGGGGATTTTGTCATAGAATTCCGTATTCCTTATTTTCCAATCAAGACTTTTAACCTGATCGGATAAAACAGCACCTGTTACTTTTAGACCTGAAGGAATATTAACTTCAAAAGGATAACCTTTTATTTGGTTAGTTATCGGACAAAATAAGGCAAGGCCGACTTTACGGTTGTAGGAAATCGGCGACAAAACTATAGCAGGACGCCTTCCCGCTTGCTCATGAACGGCTTGCGGATTCATGTTTATCCAAACGGCATCTCCCCTATCCGGAACATAATCGCTATTTGTTACCATGTTTCTTTCCCCATCGGGGCTCCTGTAACAAATTCGCTGTGAATGTTATTTTCCGAGACACCTTCTAATAGTTCATCGAGCGAATATTCTTTTTTCCCGATCAGAGTAATAATAATCTTTTCCTTGTCGATAGATAAATCTACCGTTTCATTTTGCCTCAGGTTTGCATCAATTGCGAATGATTTGGGAATTCGTAACGCAAGGCTATTTCCCCATTTTTGAATTTTAGTTTGCATGGTACACCTCCATTTAATAAAATCGCGCCTTCTATTATGTGTCTACAATGGATATACATCTAAAGAAATAAAATTGCAATATCTTTTAGGTTGAGTGTTTATAGTTCACTATTCAATGTTTGATAAAGGTGTTCCCCCTTCCTCTGACTTTTTCAGTGAATTTAAAATGGCAAAATAATTGTTGTTAAAAAGTTTGACAAAATAAGAATTGTAAAGAAATGATACACTGCAAAATAAATGGCTCAGAGCAAAAACCCGTCAAAGTTTGATCCTATTCGCCCTATTCGCTGTCAAAAGATTAATATTCCATTGTGTCAAGGGCGCAGGGCGTAACCAAACTTCCTCTATCCGTCTGTTCAATAAAATAGCAAGCGGCCTTTTACTTTCCAATATAGGGTTGAGATAGTAAGTGATTGCAAGTGACATATACTGTACGTATAGCTTCCTGTAAGAGATAAATCGAACACTTTCAATAAAATAGTAGCTTTCTAACGTAAATCGTGATAATAAAACACGAATTCAACCATAGAAGAAAGCATCGGTATTGAACAGAAACTGTTCAATAACTTGTTGGGCAGATCGGGATGGTCTGAGTAGAGAGTAACTCCCATGGTGAGCACAATAGATGGACAGATACAGCAGGGTTAGACTTTATCTGAAGCGGGTGGAATCGTTTTCTGATAGAGCGATATCTCTATTGAAGCGGATGAACCTTGAGAACGGCTTTTCCAAAGAGATAACCGATTTCCAAGGCCGGTTGTTTAGTGCAGGTATCGACGGCGAGGAGGTTTATTATCAGGTAAGCGATTTCAGCTCATCGTTGTCTGAAGAGTATACCTTGCTTATCAATGGAATGTATTCCTCCGTTTTGATATCCCTTTACCACTTGTGGGAACACGATATCAGGGACTTATGCAAACATAAATCGTTGTGGTCACCAGTAAATAAGGGAAGCAATCATGTGGCCGAGCAAGAGATTCAACGCTACAAGTACGCGAATCTAAAGTCCCTTTTGCTGTTCTGGGGGGCTCAGGATTCGACCTTCGATCAGGTGAACCTGCTGCGGTTAGTTGCTAATGCAGCAAAACATGGACGCGGACTTTCGGCGACAGAACTACTGTCAGTGAGCAGAGAGTACTATTGCAAGCTCGCACTATTTTGTGACTTAGACATAGATGAAGCCGGTATCCAGTACGACGAAATAGCGAACCTTTCGATTAATGACATCGAGTATTTCCGAACGGTCTTAAGGAACTTTTGGATGGAATTGGGTGAGCAGGTGAGTGTATGAGACGGTCCAGAACCGGGAATTCGGGGGACAGCTTACTGAATTCCAACAATTAAATGCAACAGATAAACTGGTGATTTTTGCGTTTATGCTCTTAACTCAATATTATAGGAGAAATAATCACAATGAAATCTATTAAATTCACGGTGATATTTTTTTTCATTATACAGGGTTCGGCATTATGTAACGATTTCAACGATACAATTGTCATGAAATTAATATTAACTTCTTTAGCGGTTTCATTTGATGATAATTCAAATTTAGCTGATTTAATAGACAATCAATACAATATGGCAACTATCGAAAATGCCTGGCATGAACTTAAAGACTGTAGGGATGCTGGAAATTCAGAAGATCTAAATATAGCTGCGGCTGAACACTATTTGTTTGCACGCTTGTTGGCATCAGAATACGGTGATACTAATTTATCATATATGCCAAAATGGTATGAGACGTTGAAAAATATTGCATATAAATTCAATATACAAACATTTATACAAGCTTCAGATCAACCAACTTCACCGACAAATATCAATGTCACTCATTGGGGTGAAAAAGGAATTACAAAAGGACTTATAGATTATACTGAAAGAACTGGAATGGCTGCCAGCTCAAAAGGATATGCAATCGCACAATCAATTACGTTTGTTTCATATTTATACTACTCAAAATATTATAATGAGCAAAGTAATAGCATTTGCAGAAGTAATATTGAAAAAGTATTTAAACAAAAACCAGCTGTAATACCGTCAAAACCAGTAAAAAATTTAGGAATAAGCAGCTGATTGATAGGGCGGTGGGGTCTTGGCAAATCGAAATTTTGTATTGCCCTGTCAACTGCTGAACAAACCGTTACTTTCTTTCCTTTAGTAATAAACAGTTTCTGAAGAATCCGGTAGCATTTCTTTGTAGCATTTTAACCCGAAGCTATGCACCGGGTTATTAATGGAAGAAACATATGGTGTCAATGGAGGAGACGCTCAGGTGCCATAGCAATATAACGTCCTGAAATTGCATAGCTTCACTGGAAATGACGTATTCTTGTTTCTTAGGAGGTGAAGCCAGCAATTTAGGCAGTTTGGCGATCTTGAAAAATGTTAATACTGCTTTTTTTATTGAATGCTTCCTGTAACAAAGCGTCTATAAATTTTGACAGGTGTACTTCCTTTCAAATGATAATCCTTATTGACTGAAAGAAACATCCTGACAAATATCTTTGTTTTGCAAGACCCCATTTAGTAATCAACATAATAAGTAGCAATTACGAAATATCTCACTAAAAATTTGACAAAAACTCTAAATTCCTTTACAAATTAACTACTTTTCATACAGATTTTTTCCGGCATCAAATAAAGATATATTACGTATATTAATTATTATGTTCTGAAAAGATTGACGGATAAAATAATAATTTGTTCTAGTAGCTATAGGTTTAGACAGTTATGATATGGATTGATACTCTAGATATAAGAAGTTGGGCAAATCGTAGAGCCTGTCAAGAGGCACTTCCTCAGTTAGTAAGAAAACTTATAAGGGCAACATCACATTCAATTAAAAGTATAAAATTTCCTTCAGGGGATAATGTTTTGATAGGTGGTTGGGATGGAATCCTTGAAGTTACTGAGGAAACCGAATACTTACCATCTGGCATTTCTGTTTGGGAGTTTGGGGCAAATAAAGATCCCAAAGGTAAAGCTGACGATGATTATACAAAGCGAAGTAAAAAACCTCTTGGCTTTAATCCATCAAATTCAACATTTGTTTTTGTAACTCCACGTTTATGGACAAAAAGCAATGAGTGGATTGAAGGAAAAAAGAAAGATAATATTTGGAAAGACATTAAAGTTATAAGTGCAGAATTGCTTGAAGAATGGCTTGAAAATGCACCAACTGTATCAGCATGGTTAGCTATAAAACACTTAGGTAAATACCCCTCGGAAGGAATACAGCCGACTGAAGACTTTTGGGAAGAATGGTCAAGTGGCCCACAAATTAAATTAAACCCACAATTATTGATTAGTGGGAGAAAGAAAGATTCGGATACATTATTTGAGTTTACTTCGATATCCTCTGTTACAGCAGTGCAAGGAGCTTCGCGAGAAGAAGCATTAGCATTTATTATCTCATGTTTCATAAATGACCCATCGAAAGAAGAAGATTTTTTTGCCAGAAGTCTTATCGTTGATAATCCTGAAACATTCCGCCAACTATCTGTCCATGACAACCCATTGATTCTTATCCCAAGATTTGATGATACAGGAGTAATTAATCGAGCGATTGTAAAAGGGCATACTGTAATTTCACCGATTGGTGCAGATTCAACGGATAGCTGGAGCAATAAAATTATTCTCCCAAAATTAGATAGAGATTCTTTTATTGAATCACTCGTTGGATCAGGTATTTCAAAAGAGCTTGCGGAAAAATATTCTAAAGAATCAGCAAGAAATATTACGATATTAAGAAGACAACTTGAATTCGTAAGAAATTCACCTGAATGGGCGAAAGCAGATAATGTTAGAGAAATAATACCTGCTTTAATCGCTGGAAGATGGGATGAAAATTACGAGCAAGACAGAAATGTTATTTCGCGTTTTTCTGGCGAATCTTATGAAGATTATATACGAAAACTGAAAAGATGGGTATACACTCCAGATTCACCGATTGTACAAATTGGTAGTAGTTGGCGACTTACATCCCCTTTAGATTCATGGGTAAACGCATCGCGTTATTTGACAAGGAAGGATTTTGAACTACTCCACATATCTTTTCTTGAAATCATGAGTGAAATAGATCCAGCCTTTGATCTAAAACCTGAAGAAAGGTATATGGCTTCAATTCATGGAAAAACGAGACAATATTCTGGGTGGATAAGAGAGGGAATAGTTCAATCTTTAATATTAGTATCCGTATTTGGTGACAAGCTAAAACTCGATTTACCTTTAAATGGTCAGCTTTGGGTTGATAGAATTATTGCGGAATTGTTAAATGCTGATGATTCATTATTGTGGAAGTCTATTGAAAGAAAACTGCCGTTGTTAGCTGAAGCTTCACCTACTGAATTTCTAAATGCGGTGGAAAAATATTTAGCTATTGATAATTCACCAATAGTAGCTTTGTTTGACGAAGAGCCTGGTTTTCTCACGCCAATCAGCCATCATACAGGATTATTATGGGCTTTAGAAAATATTGCATGGCTACCCGAATATTTATCAAGAGCAGCCATAATTTTATCGAGGCTTTCAGTAATTGACCCCGGTGGCAAATTGTTAAATCGCCCAATAAACAGTTTGACAGAAATTTTTAAACCTTGGCATTATCAAACACTTGCTAATCTTGAAGAGAGAATTGAAGTTTTAAAATTAATATCAGAGAAGGAAAAGGAAATTGCATGGACCTTGTTATGTAGTTTGTTACCCCGCTACCATGGAATTGGACATCCCACACACAAAATGAGATGGCGAATATTTAATCAAAGCTTAGAGATGCCAATTACATATAAAGAAATTTGGGATACTCATACAGCTGTTGTCGAAATAATATTATCAATTTTTAACAACAGTGAAACTGAACTTTCTCAGTTAATTGATGAATCTGTTAATTTAAGTCCTAATGATAGAGACAAGCTTTTGTCATTTATAGAATCTATCTTAGTCAAAGTTACCCAAGCAAATTATTCTGCATGGCATACTTTAAGAAAATTATTATCGAAACATCGCTCGTATCCAGATGCAGAGTGGTCACTTCCCGAAGCAGAATTAATTCGTTATGAGAAACTATATTGGGTGTTACAGCCTGAGGACGAAATAAACAAATCAATTTGGATGTTTGATGATTATAGACCGGATTTCCCAGAAGGTTCTGTGTACAAAAAAGTATCACATGATGAACAACGGAAAGTGATAAATGTAAGAAGAAAAGAAGGACTTAATAATATTTACAAGAACTTCGGTATTGCTAAAATTAAAGAGTTAATTTCCTTAATAAAGCAGCCATGGATCTTTGGTGATACATTGGCATATATCATCATAGATGAAGTTGAAGTCCTTTCTCTATGCGAATTCCTTAATAAAGAAAGTGATGAAATTAGATTTGTTCACAGTTTCATTTTTAGAAAATCAATACTTGAAGGAATTAATTGGGTATTTGATTTGTATAAGAAATTGAAACAGCAAGGTTTAAACAATAAATCATTGGCTCAACTATTTATTCCGCTTGATCAGAATAAGGACCTTTGGGATTTTATAGATACAACAGATAGTTCAATTAGAGAGGAATATTGGTTAAATGTTCTGCCACATTTTTACCATATCAGTGCAGATGAAAAGGTAATCGGTCTTAAATACCTTATAGAATATAAAAGATACTATAGCGCAATTGATATATGTTCTCACTTTGCAAAAGAAATTCCTTCAAATTTAATTGTTGAGATACTGGAAAAGGCTGGAACAGAGCGTGCTAATGAAAATATTCGTATTGATGGCTATGATGTAAATCAACTTTTTGAGGCCCTTGATGGAAGCGAGGAGATAGAACCTCAAACGCTTATTAAGATAGAATGGTTATATCTTCCCGTTTTAGTATCTTGCGATAATGAAAGAAGCCCCAAATTATTACATGGGGAACTCTCTAAAAGCCCTGACTTCTTCATCGAAGTGTTAAATTGGATTTACACACCCGATAATGATGAATTAGTTAATACTGATATTAAAGATTTGTCGGATGAACAAATAAAAAATAGAGCAAAGCAAGCATATGAATTATTACTTACTTGGAAACAAATACCTGGCGTTAATGAATCAGGTAAAATTGATTCTGAATTTTTAAACAGTTGGGTAAAAAGAGTAAGAAAGTTGGCTGGTGAATGTGGTCGCATTGAGGTTGCGGACATGCATATTGGACAAGTATTAGCGCAGTCTCCTAAAAAAGAGGATAATTGGCCGCCAGATGAAATCTGTTTCATAATTGAAAGTATCAATACAGATAATATTAAAGATAATTTTGTATGTGCGGTTTTTAACCAAAGAGGCACTGTTACCAAATCACCATTTGAAGGTGGTGAACAGGAAAGAAAACTTGCTAAATATTTTAATAACCTTGCTACAAATCATAAAAACAAATTCCCCATAGTTGCTTCTGTGTTAGTCAATATTTCGAAATCTTATGAACAGGATGCAAAACGAGAAGATGAAAGAGCTGAAAAACGAGAATTGGAATACTGAAGTTAATCAAGGTTAAAGCAATGCTCATCGAGTGAGCCGCAATAATACGGCTAAAAAATCGATATCAAACAGGATAGAGGAAAATTGAAATGGTTATGCTCCATTTCAATAGGAAATCTTCAATTACTGATCCAAGATACTTTTAACTCTTTGTAGATACCGTTCTTGTCAAACGAAAACTGGCTTATAATTTGGGTCATACTCTTTCCCGGATTTGAGAACTCCAAAAATAACGTGAACCAGTTTCCGCATAATCGCACAGATAATAACTTTACCATTCTTGCCTTTATCTTTTAGACGATTATAAAAAGCAATCATAACGGGATTACACTGGAGTGACACCAATGCAGGCATATAAAGGGCTTTCCTGAGCCGTACATGACCAATCTTGCATAGCCTGGGTTTGCCTTTAATAGATGTTCCCGATTGAGTTTCCTTTGGCGCAAGCCCGATAAATGCCACCAGTTCCCGAACGTGGTTGAATTTATCCAGATTATCTAATTCTGTAAGGATGACAGAAATAGTTACCTTGCCAATTCCGGGAATAGAATCCAGCAAATCCTTATTCCGTTTAAGATTCGGATCTTGTTCAATCAACCCGGCTATTTGTTGCCTGATTTTTTTAATTTCTTGATCCAAATAAGCGATATGCTCCTTGATCAAATGAATGACAGATTCATGCGCCGTACCGATCCGATTCTTTTCCTGACTTCGCATAACGATCAGGCTATCAACCCTTCTGACTATAGCTCGCAGAGACCTGATTTCAGGTGTTGGAGGAATCCAGGTGTCGGGCTTCATGGCCAGACAGAACCGGGCAATGATGCCAGCATCAATCTTGTCATTTTTTGTACGAATCAATTCACTCTGGGCAAATCCTTTGATTCTGACAGGATTGACAATACTAACATTATGTCCTGCTTCATGAAGAAAAATGGCCAAAGCTTCTCCATAATTGCCCGTGGCTTCCAGGCAGGCATGAACCTTCTGAATTCCATACTTATCAAGCCAAACCATCAAGGTCTCAAAACCTTCCGTCGAATTCTTACAACTTTTATGCATTATTTTCGCATCTAAAACCAGTGCTGCATCAAATTTCTGTTTTGCAATATCTATCCCAAGAACCGATACTGACATATAAACACCTCTCTTTAAATTAGAAATATCTACCTTGGTAAAAAAGCTTCGTCCGAATCAACCTTGCAAGTACAAACTCATTCCCATTTGGGACGGTTTATGATACCGTACGAGTTACTGAACAAAGCAGTGGGAAGAGGATCTAATCTACAAAACATGCTTTCTGGCATCAGGTGAAATACAGATTCTCTCCTCCCATTTTACCCCGGCGTCCCGGGATGTTTTATAACATTTATTAATCCATAAGAACACAAGGTGTTATACAACAATTAAAGAAAGAGGAAATATCAGGGGTACATTATATAAAAGCCGGTAAGCATTTGATTACCAGCTTTTATCATTTCTGATTTATCAAAAATCTTGTAAAGTCTAAGAGCTCTCTGGTTGGTACGGCTGGATTTGAACCAGCGACCCCAGCGTCCCAAACGCTGGGGTCAATAAGTCTATGGTCGGATAGAAGGCATTGTCAAACGGGTTCTGAAAAATAATTACAAATCACCGGATGTAACAGCCGAAAGATATTCTGAAAAATCTATATCTATATTTATATTTTTAAAATTTTCAAATGTTACATCGGAAAAAGAGAGGTTAAGGGAATTTTTTATTGTTTCGAATATTTCAAGGTAGTTAAAAAGTATGCGGTTTTTCCAGTCTAATCCTAGCAGGGTTGTATATCTTATAATTTCTTCACCGCTTCCTTCGATTTCAAGAAAATCTCCGTAAGGCATTTTATCAATACAAAAGACAGTGTCTCCAATCGTAAGAGTTTCACGCCATTTTTCATATATTTGCTGTTTTGCTAAACCAAGGAGTTCTATGATTTGGCACGTTGTGGAAAAGTCGCTTACTTCAATTTCATACTCTTTTAAAGTTTTAAAGCGGCTGTCTTTGATTTCAGGCTGTGATTTGAATGTTAGAGTGGCTTTTTCATCCTTGCGTACTCTTAGCAGGGATTTATTTTTAAACAGGGTTTTATTTTTGTCATCAAATCTGACATTTATTTCAAAAAGATTTTTCCCTGCGCAAGCGCCAAGTGAGATAAGTTTATCCCGCAGAGCATTTATGTCGGTAATATAATATTTTACTTCAGTTTCAAGCTGTTCCAATTTATCAGTTTAATCCTTTTTTTTTGCCCTTACAATTACAGAAGAAATCGATTGTCCTTCATTAAGACGCAGCCACTGGTCGCCGATTATATTGCCGATATGCTCAACAGCCCAAGCCGGTGTCTGGCCAAAAAAAATGCACAAATAATCACCATTATTGGTATATGCGATTCCTCCGGGAGGAATTTTTGGTACCGGATTTTCCTCTCCAAGGTCTGTTCCTATAGATCCGTAAAGTTCTTTGCCCCATTGCATAAGGCTTACTGTATATGGCAGATTTTCTGAAAATTTTCTCGCTATTGCGGTATCAAACAGATCCGCTTCAAGAATAAATAGTCCAAAATCAAGCTCAATTTGTTTATTGAACATAAATAATCTCCGTACATACTTTATTTATAAGATACCACTTAAATATAATTTAATTTTTACATATTTAGCATATAATTTAAATAAATCAATGATTCTGCCCAGTTTAAAAATTTAAAAACAATAAAAAATACATCACTAATGTGCGCCAAAGGACGCAGGGTTTTTTCCATTCAAAAATATTCAGGGTTACTTTCTTAAACTCTTGTTGATAAATAATTGAAAATCATATAGATTAAATCCAATATTAAAGTCACTTGACATAAAATTTTATCAAAACAATATAAAAGGGCATAAACACATATTTATATTGACAAAATATTTTAGTAGAATATTATTAGTATTTTTCAAAATAAGGTAATTTGATTTTTCGGGAGGGTAAAATGTACGCTATATTTAATACGGGCGGAAAGCAATATAGGGTTGAGGAAGGCGAAACGTTCAGACTGGAAAAAATCCCAGGTGATATTGGCTCAACCATTTCATTTGATAAGGTTTTGATGTCTTCGGATGGAGAAACGGTAAAGGTGGGACAACCTTTTGTTGAAAACGCTGCTGTTGTCGGAAAGATTGTTGAACAGGACAAGGCAAAAAAAATTCTTGTTTTCAAATTCAAAAGGCGCAAAGGATATCGCCGTAAACAGGGACATCGTCAACCATATACGGCTGTTAAAATTGAGAGCATAACGGTATAGTTTATATTTGTAAAATCAGTTCTATACCGCGAAGTATCATAAAATAAATGAATACAAAACCGACTTGGTTGAAATTCATATTTTGTCTTTACAGGAGTTATTAAAATGGCACACAAGAAGGCGGGCGGCAGCTCAAGAAACGGCCGCGACAGTAATGGGCAAAGGCGCGGGGTTAAATGCTACGGCGGAACAAAAGTTACAGCCGGAAGTATTATTATCCGCCAGTTGGGAACAAGGATCTATCCAGGCAATAATGTCGGCATGGGAAGGGATTACACATTATTTGCCAAGATAGACGGAGTTGTTAAATTTGAAGAATTCGGCAAGTCGCGTAAAAAAGCCAGCGTATATGCAGAGTGAAATTTATAGATGAAGCAATTATTACTATTCAGTCCGGAAATGGAGGAAAAGGCTGTGTAAGTTTCCGGAGGGAAAAATTTATACCGCGTGGAGGCCCGGACGGCGGAGACGGCGGAAAGGGCGGCGATGTTGTTTTAAAGACAACATCGCAAAAACGCACCCTTTATGATTTTAAGTTTAAAAAAGTATTTAAAGCAGAAAACGGCGGGCACGGAGAAGGAAATCAAAGATCCGGGAAAAAAGGAAAAGACCTGATTGTTGAACTTCCTCCCGGTACAGTATTAATTGATACAGACACAGGTCTTATTCTAAAAGATTTAGTCGAACCCGATAAAGCTTTTGCTATTGCAGTTGGAGGCAGAGGTGGACAGGGCAATAAAAAGTTTGCCTCATCAACTCACCGTGCACCACGCTTTGCCCAACCGGGCGAAGAAGGCCAAACCCTAAATATAAAGCTCGAGCTTAAACTTATTGCCGATGTTGGAATTGTAGGACTTCCCAATGCAGGCAAGTCAACGCTTATCAGTGTTATTTCCTCAGCACGCCCCAAAATAGCCGATTACCCTTTTACTACACTTGCACCGGCTCTTGGAGTAGTCAAGGTCGAACAAGAAGAGCCGTTCGTGGTGGCTGATATTCCCGGCCTGATAGAAGGCGCTCACAAAGGCACAGGGCTCGGCATACAATTTCTAAAACATGTTGAACGTACACATATTCTCATTCACTTAATTGATGTATCTGCCATAAGTATAGACAATCCCCTATATGGTTATGATATAATTAATAAAGAACTTGCCTCATACAGTAAAACTCTTGCCGAAAAGCCTCAGTTGGTGGTATTAAACAAATTGGATATTACAGGAGCGAAAGAGTCTGCCGATATTTTTATTAAAGCAGCCAAAAACGTGAAGGTATTAACCATATCTGCCGCAACCGGCAAAGGCATAGACGAGCTTAAAAAAAAGATTCTGCAATTACTGGAAAAGCATTAATTTTATGAAAGATGGTTATAAATTGATGATTACTTCTTTAAAAAAAGTTGTTGTTAAAATAGGAAGTAATGTTCTAACCCAGGATCATGGCCTGAATTTAAAAGTCATCGACTCGATAAGCAGGCAAATAAGCAAACTGATGGACAAAAAAATGGAAGTAATTCTTGTTTCTTCAGGAGCCATGGCATCGGGAACAAAAAAAATCGGTCTTGCGAAAAGGCCTGATGAAATACCAAAAAGGCAGGCTGTGGCCGCAGTGGGACAGGCCGGGCTTATCATGGAATATGAAAAAGCTTTTGAGCGTTTTGACAAAAAAGTTGCCCAGATACTTCTTACAAGCGATGATCTTTCAAACAGAAAGCGATATTTAAACGCGCGAAATACAATATATACGCTTTTATCGTGGAAAGTTGTTCCTGTAATAAACGAAAATGATACTGTTGTTGTTGATGAGATCAAATTCGGTGACAATGACAATCTTGCCGCTATGATAGCCCTTCTTCTGGATGCCGACATTCTGATAACTCTTACAGATATTGATGGACTTTATGATAAAGACCCACGAAACAATCCGAACGCAAAACTAATTCCTGTTGTTGAGAGTATTACCAAGAGTATAGAAAAAATGGCCTGCAACATTGCCGGTCCGCTTGGAACCGGAGGGATGTTTACTAAAATCATGGCTGCAAAAAAGGTTACAGCGGCAGGAATTCCCATGATTATAGCAAAAGGTGAAAAACCCGATATTCTTACCCGGATTTTTGCAGGTGAAGAACATGGCACCTTTTTTGTTCCAAAAAAAGAAAGGCTTTCAAGAAAAAAATGCTGGATAGGCTATTCTCTGAAACCTCAGGGCGCGGTTATCATTGATGATGGAGCTGAATCTGCAATTACAAATAAGGGCAAAAGCCTGCTGCCGGGAGGTATCGTCGGTGTGGACGGCGAATTTAAGGAAGGTGCGCCGGTTGAATTTTGTAATTCAAAAAAAGAAGTTCTTGGAGTGGGGCTTGTAAATTACAGCTCAGCTGATATCAAAAAGATTATGGGACTTAAAACCAGCCGTATAAAGGAAAAACTCGGGCATAAGCCTTATGATGAGGTAATACACAGAGATAATCTGGCGCTTACGGCTGAATGCGAATAAACCCAGATATAAGGGAGAATACATATGTCTGTTGATAAAATTATAGAACAAATGGCAAAATCGGCAAGAACCGCATCAAGAGTTTTAGCAAGATGCCCTACAGCCAAAAAAAACGATGTGCTTTTAAAAATCGCTGATGAAATAGTAAAGAATCAAGCTTACATAAAAAAAGAAAACAAAAAAGATCTAACGCAGGCCAAGAAAGCCGGACTTTCCGCAGCATTTATAGACCGGCTTACCATAAAGGATGCAACAATAAAATCTATGGTTGACGGTCTCAAAGAAGTATCAGCGCTTGAAGATCCGGTAGGCTCGATAGTCAAAACCTGGATAAGGCCAAATGGCATTGAAGTATCGCGCATGCGAATACCGCTTGGAGTTATTGGAATCATTTATGAGTCAAGGCCGAATGTAACTATTGATGCAGCAGGACTATGTCTTAAAGCGGGAAATGCAGTTATATTGCGTGGTGGATCTGATGCTTTTCACTCAAACCAGGCGCTTGCCGGAATAATTAAAAAAGCATTGGCGCTTTCAGGCATGCCGGAAGAAGTGGTTCAGGTTGTTCCTGTGAAAGAGAGAATAGCAGTAAATGCCCTTTTAAGCCAGGAAGAATATATCGATCTTATTATTCCTAGAGGTGGGGAAGAGCTTATTCGTTTTGTTGTTAAGAATTCAAGAATTCCTGTTTTAAAACATTATAAAGGTGTATGCCATGTGTATGTAGATGAAAGTGCTGATGTAGAGATGGCCCGAAAAATTTGTTTTAATTCAAAAGTTCATCGTCCCGGAGTTTGCAATGCCATGGAAACTATGCTTGTCCACAAAAATGCGGCAAAGAATTTTCTTCCTCAAATGGCAAAAGATTTTAAATCAGCAGGTGTTGAAATCAGAGGTTGCAGCAAAACATGTAAAATTATTAAAACGGCAAAAAAAGCAAAAGAAGAAGACTGGCCGGCTGAATATCTGGATCTTATCATTGCCGTTAAAATTGTTGATGATATGGATGAAGCTGTTAGCCATATAGAAAAATATGGATCAAACCATACAGAATCAATTGTTACCAGTGATTACAGCAGAGCGCGGCGTTTCACAAGCGAGATTGATTCTTCGGTGGTGCTTGTAAATGCATCAACAAGGTTTAATGATGGCGGTCAGCTGGGATTGGGTGCTGAAATAGGAATCAGTACTTCCAAGCTTCATGCATTCGGACCCATGGGATTGGAAGAGCTTACAACAACGAAATTTGTGGCTTTAGGAAATGGGCAGATAAGAGAATAAGATTAACCCTGTGGATGAGAAAAATTTGAAACAAATAGGATTGTTCGGAGGTACATTCAATCCGGTTCATTTCGGGCATTTAAGATCTGCTGCTGAAGTGCGGGACAGGTTTTTGCTGGATAAAGTTTGTTTTATTCCGTCTTCTATACCTCCGCACAAAAGCCCATCACGCATTGCCGATGCTAAAGATCGTTTTGAAATGTTAAAGATAGCCATGAAAAGCTATTCTGAATTTTATCTGTCAAACGTTGAGCTAAACAGGCAGGGGCCATCTTATACAATAGATACGGTTAAATATTTTCAATCAGACCAAACCGAACCTGCTGCTTATTATCTTATATTAGGTCTTGATGCCTTTCTTGAAATAGACACATGGAAATCATTTAAAGAGCTTTTTCGTGTTATTCCTTTTATAGTTATGACAAGACCGGGCTTAAACTATTGCGAAGATAAAGATAGAGTTACGGCGATTTCGGATTTTCTTAATACAAAAATATCAGACGGGTATTTATTTTCAAAAAAGGATTCAGTATATACTCATAAAGTTAATCAACCTGTATATATGCTTGATATAACTCCGATAGATATTTCTTCCACAAATATCCGAACACTGATTAGAAATAAAGAGCCGGTTAGTTTTTTGATGCCGGAAGATGTTGAACTTTTTATAAAAAACAATGGATTATATATATGACAGACAAAAAAACTCCAAAGGTAAAAGAAGACATTATTCCATCATTTAATCTTTATATCAAAGCTGTATTAGGTAAAAAGGCTGAAGATATAGTGGCCCTTGACCTACGTGGACTTACTTCTCTTGCAGATGCCTTTATAATATGTACAGGAAGTTCAAATCGCCAGGTAACTGCTATAGCCGAATTCATTGAGCGGTACATGAAAAAATCCGGAATAAAAGCATTGAGCGTTGAGGGTAAAAACGAAGGCCAATGGGTTTTACTCGATTACGGAGATGTTGTAATTCACGTTTTTTATGATACCGTAAGGCAGTTTTATGATCTTGAGGGCCTGTGGTCGGATGCAAAACGGATAAAATTTGATGAGCTCGAAAAAGCCCATCAACAGACCGAAGACGATGTAAACCCCGGCCTGGAATAAGAAGTGTTCTTTTCCACTGAGTAAAAAGTCAATAAGGAGTATTTAACTTTATGCCGAAACCAAACTTTTGTATGCTCATAATCTTAGATGGTTGGGGGATTGGAAAGACGAATGACGGCAATGCTATAACTCTTGCAAAAACACCTTTTCTTGATTCAATCAAAAAAGAATACCCTTTAACAAGCTTAAAATGCTCAGGCGAGGCAGTAGGACTTCCTGAAGGTATTATGGGAAATTCCGAAGTGGGGCATTTAAATATTGGCGCCGGCAGGGTTGTTTACCAGGATCTCTTAAGAATAGATAAGGCTATAAAGGATAAAAGCTTTTTTAAAAACCAGGCTCTTTGTCTGATTATGAAAAAAGTTAAAGATAAAAAAGCTGCTTTACATTTTATCGGCCTTCTTTCAGACGGAGGGGTTCACAGCCAGATAAAGCATCTTTTTGCTCTAATTGACATGGCAAAAGAAAACGGCCTGAAAAATGTTTATATCCATGTAATACTTGACGGAAGAGATACTGCGCCCGACAGCGGCGCGGGATACATGCAGCAGTTACAAAATTATATTAATGAAAAAGGAGTGGGGAAAATTGCATCTGTCTGCGGACGTTTTTATGCAATGGATCGCGATACCAGATGGGAAAGAGTAGAAAAGGCCTACCGGCTTTATACAAAAGGAGAAGGAATAAAAGAAACAAATCCTGTTGATGCAATAAAAAACTCTTATTCAAAAAACGAAACGGACGAATTTGTCAAACCCATTATAATTATAGATAAGGATGGAAATCCTGCGGGAAAAATCAAAGACAATGATGCTGTTGTTTTTTTCAACTTTCGTTCAGACCGCGCAAGAGAAATAACACGCACTCTCACAGATCCTGATTTTAGTTTTTTCAATAGAGATCCTCACCCGCAACTAACAGGATTTGTAAGCATGACCCAATATGATGAAACATTTTCCCTGCCGGTTGCTTTTTCACCTGTTCATCTTACCGATATCCTTGGAGAAGTAATAAGTAAAAAGGGCTTAAAACAGCTAAGAATTGCTGAAACGGAAAAATATGCTCATGTAACCTATTTCTTAAACGGAGGAGAAGAGCATCCGTTTCCTTTAGAAGAACGCTGCCTGATTCCATCTCCACGTGAAGTTCCAACCTATGACAAAAAGCCGGAAATGAGCGCAAAGCTTGTTACAGCCGAAATACTATCCCGCTTAAAATCGACGCACTATGATTTTATCGCACTTAATTTTGCAAATATGGATATGGTGGGACACACCGGAGTAATTGAAGCTGCAATTAATGCATGCGAAACAATTGATTCCTGTGTGAGCCGGATTGCAGCCGAAGTAAAAAAGCAAAAAGGTGTGCTTATGGTTACAGCAGATCATGGCAATGCAGAAACCATGCTTGATGAACAAAAACATGTTCACACAGCCCATACTTTAAATCCGGTTCCTTTTATACTTGTTGATGATTCAAGAAAAAATATTAAATTAAGAAACGGCGTACTGGGAGATATCGCACCTACCATACTTGAGATTATGGAAATCGAAAAACCTGCTTCCATGACTGGAGAATCTTTAATCAAAAAAACATCAAAATAACAGGAAAGGGAAATGACATCATCTGAAAGCAGAATAAATAAACGTATTCCTGCAAAATTCGAAATAAAATATGTCCATGATGGGGACTATCTGATTTCATACAGTAAAGATCTGTCCGTAGATGGCATGTTTATATGTACCCAAAAACTGCTTACTGTAGGAGAAACTATAAAACTAACTTTTTCTGTAGGAGAAATAGGCCGGGCAGAAGTTAATTCTAAGGTTATATGGATAAATTCCTCAGAATTAGAAACCGAAGCCGGAATGGGCGTAAAATTTATCAAAACCCCGGCTTCTTTTAAAAAAGCTATTTTAGATACTATTAGAAAGATTGCCGTTCTTTAAAAAGAAAAGAAATAGATAATTATACGTTATATTTTTTGGAGGTGAATATGAAGCAATCCTGTGATTATCACCCGACTATTAACGCTCATTGGTTTTGTCCTAAATGCAGTGCAAATCTATGCCCGGAATGTGTTGTAAAACGTGATAAGGGAGGATATTTACAAGGAGAATCGCTTTATTTCTGCCCCAAATGCAATATTCAAGTACAATGGTGCGGTGTGGCCAATATTATTGATCCGTTTTGGAAACGGCTGTCAAAAATATTTGCCTATCCATTTTCTTCTTTTCATCCGATAGTATTAATAATTTCTCTATCCTTACTAAGCTCTTTTTTTTCAGGTCAGGGCCTTTTAAATTTGCTGGTCCGAGGAGCCTTGTTTTTGGTTGTGCTCAAGTATTCTTATGAGGCCCTGAAAACAACGGCCAGTGGCGATCTGAGACCACCTAAAATAAGTTCAAATACAATTTCAGAAGATTTCAATCAGGTTTTAAAACAGTATGTTCTCTATTTTCTGATTTTATTTGCTTTCGGTTTGATCTCTGCAGCGCTAGGTCTCCTAATTGGGGTATTATTTATCCTATTTGCAGCATTTTTTATACCTGCAATGCTAATTCTTCTGGTTACAACCAGCAGCCTGTTACATGCCTTAAACCCTAATATTTTTGTTCGGTTGACATATAGAATCGGGTGGGGTTACCTTTTGATGTATTTATTTTTATTTCTACTGGCTGGCGCGCCAGCATTCGCGGCGCAATACATTGACAAATTACTTCCCACCGGGTTGCACTTCTTACTAGTAACTATTGCTCAAAGCTATTATACTATAATTTCTTATCATCTTATGGGATATGTCATACTTCAGTATCATGATGAAGTTGGATACGAAATTGAACATGATGCCTTTAAGGATCAATCGTTGGATAAAAACAAACTGGCCCAGATTGATCCAGGTGCACATATTTTAAAAGCAATAAATCCTTTAATCCAAGATGGAAAATATGATGAATCTATAGAAGTTATTGAAGATATGACCCATGGCGCAGAAATAACAAGTCTTGAATTGTCAAATCGATATTATTCGCTTTTAAAAATGACAAATAAAACAAAACATATGCTTGGATACGGCATAAATCATCTGGAGCTGATCATCAAGGCTAAACAAAAAAATAAAGCTTTAGATATTTATTCCGAATGTATAAAAACAGATCCGGAGTTTGTTCCGTCAGCGGTGTCCTTATTTAAAATTGCAGAATGGTTAAATGAAACCGGGAAATTTCAAGAGGCAGTCAAAACCTTTAACCGCCTCATAAAAGAGTATCCTGAAAATCCCTTAGTACCGAAATCATATTTCCGTGCTGCTCAGTTATTTAACGATCGGATGATGAATCCAGTAAAAGCTAAAAAAATATTAAACGGATTGATAATAAAATATCCGGAGCATGAAATTGTCCCTCAAATTAAAAATTACATTACCAGTATAATGTAAAGGTGCTTTTAAGCTTTGAAAGATAAAAACTGATATGTTACCCAATTACTGCAAGTACAAATTACATTTGATTCAAACGAAACAGCGCATTTTTCTAAAGGGAAGTTAAATTATGTTGATCATTCCTTTGACAGGCAAAATGAGTTTACGCAATCCCCCGGTTGTAACCATAGCTCTTATCATTATTAACTGTATTGTGTTTTTTCTGGTTCAATTTAATGAAGACAAGCAATATATGGCAGCCGAGGCTTTCTATTTTGAATCAGAATTGGCTGATATAGAAATATTAAAATATATTGATTACAAACATATGCCGGAAGAGAAGGCTTCTATAGAAAAGCTTAATGCTCAATTCCGGCAGCAAAAGCTTCGAAGCATATTTATAGAAATGTACCAGGATGAGGCATTCATGGAGATGCTTGAACACGAAGAAATTATAACACCGAATGACCCGGTGTACCTTGAATGGAAGAATCTTAGAGATGAATATAAACATAGACTGTCAAATATTGTATCGATAAGATTTGGATTCAAACCCGCCCATCCGGATGTAATATCATTATTTACGCACATGTTTCTCCACGGTGGAATGGGGCATCTATTTGGAAACATGATTTTTCTGTGGCTTATCGGATGTATGATAGAGATGGGATGTGGGCGAATTTATTATTTCACCACATATATTGTAACAGGACTTGGTGCTGTAGCCATGTTTTGGCTTTGGAATATGGGTTCTACAATCCCTCTTGTCGGGGCATCTGGTGCAATTGCCGGATTAATGGGAGCTTTTACGGTATTATACGGTAAAAAACGCGTTAAGATGTTTTTTACCATTGGCGTTTATTTTAATTATGTCCAAATGAAAGCTATATGGCTTTTGCCTTTGTGGTTAGGAAGTGAAGTGTATAAGATTGCATTCAGCGAAGAAAGGCATGTCGCATACCTTGCCCATGTTGGCGGTATACTATCAGGTGCATTATTGGGTTTTATCAATAAAAGATACCTTGGATTTTATAAAGCAGAAGCTCTTGAGCCGGAAACTGAAGACGAAATATCTCCTTTATTAGAAAAGGCGTTGGAACATATACGTCAATTAGAGATGGAAAAAGGCGCAGACTTACTAAATGATGTATTAAAAAAAGATCCGAATCATATAGTAGCTTTAAAGCATCTGTTTGATATTCATAAAATTAATGCCGAAGATATTCAATTCCATACAGTGGCAGAGCGGCTGCTTTTACTTCTGTCGAAAGATGGATTTAAGCATGATATGATTGTAGAAGTGTATGGTGAATATATCAAACATGCTAAACAGCCCAAGTTGTCTACAGAGGTATATCTGCGCTTAATCTCAATATTTTCAACTTATGGCTATCCGGAAAAAGCCGAGGGCATTCTGGCCATGTTTTTAAATAAAAAACCGGATTTACCCGGTTTGGCAATGCTTTTGCTAAAACTTGCCAATAGTTATAAAATAAAGAAAAATTATGATAAACATAAGAAATGCCTAAAAGTTCTTTGTTCTAAATATTCCGGCTCCACTGAAGCTCAGATGGCAAAAAGCGAATTAGATGCCTTATAGAGTATAATTATTGCGGAAAGGATTGCTGAAATCTGTAAAATGAAAAATAGTAAAGGAATAAATATATGAATATGAACATGTTGCTGTTGATCGCAAGTGGAATTATTGTGGGTATAGGAGCTTCGTTTACCGGCCTTGGAGGTGGGTTCCTTATGATTCCATTATTATTATTTCTGGGCTATACCGCACAAAAGGCAGTCGGCACTTCATTTCTTGCAATACTTATTATTTCAATGTCAGCGCTTTTAGCTCACAATAAACTTTTAAATGTGGACTATAAAATTGGAATTCTTTTAGGTATCGGTGGAATTATTGGAGCTCAGATCGGAGCAAGATTGGTTGAGCATGTGTCCACCGCTAATTTTAAAAAAATATTTGCATTAATACTCATTGGCCTTGCAGCATATCTTTTTGTGAAAAAATAAAATCAAAATTTACATTTCCCGCCAACATATCTTGGCCTTTGTTAAAAAGAAGCCTCACCACAGAAAACCAACCAACCAGAAATGTATAGATGGAGTTTTTGCCATAAATGGCGCCTACAAAAAATGCTGCATGGCTACAAAAAGTGCTGACAGTACCAAAAATTTGTAGATAACGCAGGTCTTGCTATAGCTTCTTACAGCTCAAAAAAAGAAACATCAAAATATTTTTTAGAGCATGGTATGGCAAATAACAATTTAATAGTAACAGTATAATTATCTTGTTTTATAGGTTTTTTAATCCTTTTCAACATATTTTATAGCTATGTGCAATATTAAATTATTCTTATAATATATATTTTTATATGCATTAAAATCTATATGGCATGCTAGCTGCAATGATAAGAAACACAAAACTAATAAAAAAAAGAAAATCAAACCCGAAATCATTGCAGGAGGAGATAATATGAAGAAAATATTAAATAGAACAGAAATACGAATGCAGAAAACAGTTATTTGTTTCATCTCAGTTTTATTAATATGTCTTTGGAGCACATCATTATTTGCATCGTGGTCTCAGGAGTTTAACGAAAACGGAGTTTACGGTGGCAAAAGCTATAAAATAACAGGAATCGAAGTATTTAAAATAAATGGAACGAGTGACTTTGAAGGTACTGGTATGAGCAATTTCTCACCAGGCACATGGACGGTAGAGAGGCCGAATTCTGATTATGTTGTGGCCACCAATATTAAAGGTATCAGAGACTTTACCTGGCTTTTTTCTTTCACCGGAACTACGGAAGACACATTGGAGCTAGCATATTTGGCGTATACAAGCACTGGCAAGGTTTTCGGCAGCTATCTAAACTTTGATTCTGGCGACTGGTCCTATCCAACCCTTTCGAATCTTGACGAGTTAACTTTTAACCGTACAACTTCTGCCGTTCCCATTCCTTCTACAGTATTTCTGTTTGGAGCGGGCCTCCTTGGCTTTGTTGGGATTCTGAGAAATTTTAACGTCACTTCTTCCTAAATAAAGTCAAAGATTAGATTGTAACAACCATAGCGTTTTGAAAAACGCTATGGTTGTTATGCATTTATATGTGAGCGGCCTGTTGTAATATAAAACCTAAAGCTCTTCAGGGGTAAAAGCAATTACATCATCAATAGATTTGGCATTTGCAAAGAACATTACAAGTCTGTCCAATCCTAAAGCATTCCCCGATGCTTCGGGCATATGTGAAAGTGACTCAAGAAATTTTTCGGGCATTGGATATGCTTTAAGGCCGGCCTTTTTACGTAATTTAAGTTCTTTTTCAAACCGCCTTCTTTGTTCAACCGGGTCAGTAAGTTCCGTAAAAGCATTACACAGTTCTATTCCGCAAATATAGAGTTCAAATCGTTCGGCAAGCAGGCTGTTTGAAGATTTCAGCTTGGCAAGAGCACCGCAGGAAGCCGGGTAGTCATAAATAAAAACCGGTACATCTGTTCCTAATTTATGCTCGATCTGGGCTATTGTTTCATCAAACAGATCGTCCGACAAAGCTTTCTCAATGGATATGGAGGCGTACTTTTGAAATGCTTTTGAAACTGTTATTCTTTCCCAAGGTTTATCTATGTTGATGCTTTTTCCTTGATAAATTAAGGTTTTTTCAAATCCCAATTTGCAGGCGACATGCTTAATAAGAGCTTCGCTTTCATTCATCATATCAAAATAATTCGAGTCCGAACAATACCATTCAAGCATTGTAAACTCAGGAAGATGCCTGGCGCCTCTTTCATGTTTCCTGAAACATCTGCATATCTGAAATATTTTAGGATAGCCTGAAGCAAGAAGTCTTTTCATATACAATTCGGGAGAAGTTTGAAGAAAATATTCATTCGATTCAAAGGCCTCTATATAAGCTTCGGGGGCGGGTGCCGGAATTCTACACGGAGTTTCCACTTCAAGATACTCTCGATTGTTAAAAAACTGACGTATCTCCTGTATTATTTTTGAACGCAATTTAAGATTTTTAATTATATATGGATGTCTTTTTTTATTTTCAGACATAGAATCCTTGAGACTCATAATACCTGCTTGGAATAAAAGATTATTTTGCAAACTTAAAAAATCAATAAGCTCATAAGCTATCATTGTTTGCACTTAACATCTTTGGCCTTATATTAAGAAAAATAATAAAAGCGTATAATATAATGAAATATTCATACAGCATTTAAACAAAACCATGCAACCAATATAATTAGATCATAATCAGGGTAACCGCATTTAGAATTTAATATTTTAAGGGATGTAAACCTAAAAAACCAAGTTGAATAGTTGGATGCATATAAATTACTATAATTGTTGAACAATTCCAGACTTTTTCTTATATGCTACCGGCTGATAATATTACAAATTTTATCAGCCGGAGGTCAAAATGCCAAAAGAGGAAGTTCCAACAATAGTCCAGTATTTTAAACAGGTAAAAGATCCAAGAAGAGTAAACAGAAGACACAAGCTATTACATTTGCAGCATAGCAAATGATGCAAAAAAATTTGGCAATGCCGTCCGTAGTCATTGGGGTATTGAAAATAGCCTTCATTGGGTATTAGATGTTTCTTTCCGGGAAGATGAGATATGTTGGCTACCCTACCATTTAAAAAATATTGATCCTCGTTATTTCTTAGTGGACATAGCAACATTGTAATCTCATTTCCTATTTAAAACTAAAGGGCAATTATAGCTCACCTATTTTCTTCAAAGTTTCAAGCTCCTCGGTAGCTGCTTCCCGTACAGATTCAGCACAATCACTACATACGATTGTCTGAAGATATTCTTTTATTTCCTTGTTTTTGAGTTGCGCCAGAACCTGCACTAAATCACCTTGTACCGATGCATCAAGATCTGTGAAACGCTTCTGAAGCGGTGCGAATAACTGAGCGGCCAGATCGGGGGATTCTTCTGCAAGATATTCCACGGTAACCATGGCACCCAGACGAACCGACCAGCGCTCATGAACCAGAAGATCTATGAAAGCAGGAAAGATTCTGTTACTGCTGCACATCATTGATGCTACGCGGGCAGCATCGGAGTTTTCAATTATTTGCCTTAATGTATCGGTTGAAAGTTGGGCAGGGTCGCGCCGTACGCACTGCCGGACTACCTCTTCGATATTGATCTGGCCGGTCCAGCGGATTTCATTATCAAGGATTAGTGTGGGCACTGAACGAATACCCCGCTCTTCAGCCAGATTTCCAAACAGAACCCCATCGATAATGGTCAGCCGAAGAAGCGGGTTTTCTTCAGCCAGACACAAAACCTGAGTAACTACTTGAGGGCAGTAAGGACACTGCTGAGCAATAAAGGCGGCAAGATGCGCCGGAAGTTCGATTCGGGTTGAGAAACCAAAATCATATTTGGGCAATGTGCCTGGATTAGCCGCAGCACTTAATGCCTCAAGAAAAGGCAATAGTTCTTTACCTTCGGGAAGCGCCTGATAGGCAATATTCTTATGTCTACCAATAATAATGGCAGGTGCCGCAAAAGGTTCTTCCTGCTCTTTGCGGATTTGTACAACCGGCGCCAATACTTTGAATTCATCACAAAACTGAACAAGCATTTCACCGGCAAGGCCTTCTCCTCCGACAACATTGAGAAAAGTCGGAGATGTTTGTATATCCGACCATTGGCGGATGATTTCTTCGTCCTGGGGTGAGATTTGCTTCATATGCTCTATTTATTCCTTCGTTTTGGCTCCAATAGCTAAGGATTGCTTCAATTATTTTCTGGTAGTTATCAACTTCCGTATCAAGTTTTTCAGATACTGAAGATAGCATTTTTATAATTTCAATTTTTAAAGCATTATTATCCGATACGATTTTCTGTGAAGATAAAGAATCAGCTGCGACTACAACTTCATGAATTCTTATTTCTTTCTGACACTTCACACATATACTCGGGCTTAATAGATGCTAATAGTAGTTATTACAATCCCTTTTTATGATCAATATTTTAATCTGATAATGGAAAAAACTTGCCATATATTGTTATAAATTCTTTAGCTGTATATAGATTAAAAGCCTATAACACTATTAAAAAATTGACTTTTTCTTTAAGTTATTATAGCAGTTCATATTATGGATCAATCAAAATGGTTTTATCCGATTATTGTTTTTCTCTTATCCGTCATGGCGCTGGCCGCGTCTCTTTTTTTGTATATATACTGGTATATCAGGGTCAGCTCGGGGCTTAAGACCTTAGTTACCAGATTTAACATTGAACCATCGGTTGTTTTGGAATCACACACATGGCTTGTTATTATGGTTTTATCTGTTCTTGTAGGAATTATCCTTCTGGGAATATTTACAATTTTTATGTATAATCTGAAAACATACCAGTTATACAGAATTCAGCAAAATTTTATTAATAACTTCACTCACGAGCTTAAAACACCTGTAACTTCTTTAAAACTTTTTCTTGAAACTCTTTCCAAACATGAGCTGTCAAGAGCTGAGCAACTAAAGTATATTAATTATATGATACTTGATGTTGTAAGGCTTTCTGACAATTTAGGACGTATACTTGACCTTGCCGGGATTGAGAGTAATAACTATCAGGGGGATTTCATTAAAACCGATCTTGTAGTCGCAGTTGAAACATTTTGCAATGCTAATGAGCATCTTTTTCCGGAATGCAGAATATCTGTTCACAGTTCATCTGATAAACATTTTGTTTATTTGATAAATACATATCTTTTTGAAATGCTTCTTATGAATCTTTTGACAAATGCGGTTAAATATAATGATTCAAAAGTACCGAAAATAGACATTTCTTTTGATTTGCATGGTAATATGCTGCACATAAAATTTGAGGATAATGGAATTGGAATTGAAAATATTCAGATCAAAAAAATATTTAGAAAATTTTACCAGGTTGGTCAGTACAAAGATATGACAGCTAAGGGAAACGGTCTTGGACTTTATCTTGTTAAAAATATAGCTCGAATACATAATGGAAAAGTAGTTGCCGAAAGCAAAGGAATCGGAAAGGGTTCTGTTTTTACACTCAAACTACCATATAAAGAGATATGATTTTCCAAAAAATATAAAAAGTGCCTTTATGAAATATCATGGAAATAAAAGAATTCTTGTAATAGAAGACGATAATCACATAGCTGAAGGACTTAAGCTGAATCTTTCTTTGCAGGGGTATGATGTGGTTATAGCTAAAGACGGTATATCCGGGCTACATGAATGGAAGGAATGGAAACCAAATCTTGTGGTGCTTGATATTATGCTTCCGGGAATCGACGGTTTATCGGTTCTTCAAAATATTCGCCTTGAGGATGAGCGGATTCCGATATTAATACTGTCTGCAAAGGCAGAAGCTCATGACAAAATCAAGGGGCTTTCCTGTGGAGTTGATGACTATCTTTCAAAACCATTTAACCTTGAAGAGTTTCTCTTAAGAGTTGAACGCTTGCTTGTAAGGGCTTCATGGGTGTCAAGAGAAGAAGATGCAGCAGTTCAAACAGGAGACTTGCCATCTGGAATTTACAAATTTGGGGATAATCTGATCGATTTTGAAAAATCCACGGGTATATGCAGAACCGGAAAGGTATCATTAACGGAACAGGAAATTAAACTGTTGAAACTTTTTATAACAAACGCAGGAAAAACACTTTCGCGTAGAAAGATACTTGAAATTGGTTGGGGATATACCGGCAACGTTTCTACAAGAACCGTTGATAATTTTGTTGCCCGGTTCAGAAAATATTTTGAAGCTGACTCAAAAAAGCCAAAATATTTCAAAAGTATCAGGTTAGTTGGTTATGTTTTTGAAAATGACTCATGATGACTTTGCAAAATATTATTACGCTTAAAATGCTTTTAATCTTTTGTATTTACCGGCCTGATTATGACTTTTTATAATTCATCAACTTTGAGTTTGCGTATACTCTGTTTGCAAAGTCAGAATTAATTCTTTTACCGAAACAATCTTGTTAATTCTATATGCATTGGAACCTGCAAAAGCAAAGCCGCTTTTAAATTTCCCTCTTTTAGCTCCTGCAAGAGCCAATGCAATGCAATAAGGACTATTTTCAACATCACATGTTTTGATACAATGATAAGGGCATTTGAAGGGTTTTTTTGCCCCATTTTCAACATCATCCAAAAATTTGTTATGTATGGCACGGCCGGGAAGCCCAACTGGGCTGTTGATTATCATCAGATCTTCCTGTTTTGCATCCAAGTAAGTCTGCTTGAAAGCGGGGGATGCATCACATTCAAATGTAGCTACAAACCTGGTTCCCATTTGGACGCCGGCAGCTCCCAAATCTATCATTTTACGGATATCTTCACCAGTATAAATACCACCTGCCGCTATAACCGGAATAGTAGTGCCATGTTTGGCAGCGATTGGTCCAATTGTTTCGATTACTTCTTTAAGCAGCTTTTCAAGTGCATAGTCAGAATCGTCTATCTGTTCTTTTTTAAAACCAAGATGTCCCCCGGCTTTAGGCCCTTCCACAACAAAGGCATCCGGCAAACGCTTGTATTTTGACATCCATTTCTGGCATAAAAGCTTCGCCGCACGTGCAGAAGAGACTATCGGCACAAGTTTTGTCTTGGCACCTTCTATAAGGTATCCCGGAAGATCCAAAGGAAGACCTGCACCTGAAATAATTATATCAACAGCTTCTTCAATAGCTGCTTTTACCAGTTCGGCATAGTGAGTCAATGCCACCATAATGTTAACGCCGATTATTCCTTTGGTCATAGCCCTTGCTTTTCTTATTTCCCGTTTAAGAGCTCTAATATTTGCCCCCACCGGGTCTTTGGAAACATCGGGTTCATCAATGCCTATCATTGCTGTCGCAATTATTCCAATTCCTCCTTCATTAGCTACAGCTGAAGCAAGTCCGGACATGGAAATTCCTACTCCCATACCACCCTGTATAATTGGAACACTACTAACAAGATCACCAATTTTTAACGCACTGAAACACATATTAATTAAAAACTCCTTTGAAATTAATTCTGATAGAATAAGGCCTTTGAAAAACGAACAGCTTTGACCAAGTACCAATTAACCGCAGAAATACATTTAAGTATCGTAAGGATTGATATTTGAACCTGACACAGTAACAGGTTGATAAAGATGTGTTATACAAAGAACTCAGATTTTTAATTTATAGAGGGAAAAAGGGTTAGTTGCAAAGCTTTTGTGCAATTTTACAATAGTTTTACAATTGGTAAGCTCACAAAAAACTGCAAAATATATATTTCGCCATTTCAGTTTTTGACAGAGCAATAATCACAAAATATACATTTTTGCATTGCAGCAATTTTTCAATTAAATAAAAAAGATACCTCTTTTATCTTGACATTATGACAATTCGTTCTATAAATTGACGCTGTATTCATTTTATGACATATAATTTGACTTGCAAAGGGGCCATATAATGAAAAGCAATAATCTTACAAGGCGTGAAAGAGAGAAACTGCGGCAGCGCCGAGATATAATCAAAGCAGCTCTCGAGCTATTTTCAGAATTCGGCTACCACAATGTTTCCATGCACAAAATTGCAAAAAAAGCAGAGTTTGCGATCGGAACAATGTACAAATTTTTCCCCAACAAGGAAGAATTATATCGTGAAATGATTATGGAATTTTCAGAAAAAGCTAATGCCGTCTTTATTGAAGCTCTTGAAATTTCTGGTAATGAAATTGAAAAACTACGGAATTATGTAAAAGTTAAAGGGGAATTCTTGATGGGAAATGAATCTACTTTAAAAATATATATTGGCAGAACCAATCTGGCCAGTACTGATGTAACAGCATGTTTTAACGAAGATATCAGGTTTTTGTACGAAAAACTGCTGGATAAACTTGCTGCTGTTTTTGAATCGGGCATTAAAGCGGGACGGTTTAAACCTTTACTTGAGCCTTATTATTTTGCTGTTTCACTTAACAGCGTAATAAGCTCTTTTTTGCTCCTTTGGCTCCGTGATCCCAAAAAACATCCTTATTCTAATAATGCGATGGCGGTTCTTGATCTCTTCTTAAGCAGTATTAAGAAAGATAGCAAAGACTAAGAAAGCATAAAATTTAATAAATAACGGATATAATTTCCAATAGATGCATACAGAAACATTGATCAATTCAAAAGGTGATTTATGAAAGCTTACAACATGCCAAAAAAAATATTTACCATTTATATTTTTGTTCTTTTTATTTTAACATTTGCATCTTGTTCAAAACCTGATAGTCCGGCACAGGAAAAGACAGGTTCAGCACCAGTAGTGTCTGTAGATGTTTATAAGATTCCGGAGCCAAAAGACTTTCCCGTTGAATTGGAATATCCCGCAAGAACAAAAAGTGTAAGTAGCGTTACACTTGTAGCAAGAGTTTCAGGAATTTTGCAGAGCAAACTCTTTACGGAAGGCCAATCGGTTAAAGCGGAAGATCTTCTTTTTAAAATTGAACCGGATATATATGAGGCTGAAGCAGCCACAGCTCAGGCACTTCTGGAACAGGCTATAGCTCAGTTGAACAAAACTGAAAGAGACTGGAAAAGAATGAACGCCCTGTATGAAGCTCAAGTAGCCAGCGAACAGGACCGTGATACTGCTCTTTCGGCATATGAAATAGCAAAAGCTTCGGTTTCAGCGGCAAGGGCGCGTTTGTTGCAGACCGGAATTAATCTTAATTATACGGATGTAAATGCAACAGTATCCGGTGTTACCGGGCTAAGAAACGTAGATGTAGGTAATTTTGTAAGTGCCGGCACACCATTGGTTACTGTGACGCAAACAGATCCTTTATATGTTGACTTTTCATTGCCGGATATAGATTTTTTGAAAACAAAATATGAATTAAAAAGCGGTAATTGGGCAAAAATGGGAAAAATGCTCTCGGCCTGGCTTATTTCGGATAATGGCAGGTATGATGAAAAAGGAACCGTAAATTTTGTCGACACAAATATTGATGAAAAAACGGCTTCCGTAAAAGCAAGAGCTGTCTTTCCGAACCGTAAAAGCGAAATACTTCCAGGTCAATTTGTAAGGATTAAAATTGAAGGACTTAAAAGAAAAAATACTATTGTAGTACCTCAGCAATCCGTTATCCAGAATCCCGGAGGCACTATTGTCTTTATTGTAAAAGATGGAAAAATAGCTGTCAGACCGGTTGAAGTGGGTGATACCAGCGGAGAAAATTTCATTATAGAAAAGGGATTAAATGAAGGAGATCTGGTTGTAGTAAACAATTTTTTTAAAATCAGGCCGGACATGCCGGTTAAAACAGATAAAATTATAAATAAAGAGGCATAAGGGTTATGTTTTCCAAATTTTTCATAGAAAAACCGTTATTGTCCACCGTTATTGCGATTGTCATAACCCTTGCAGGAGTCATTGCGCTAAAAGAATTAGCCGTACAGGAGTATCCGGCTCTGACCCCTCTTCAAATAATTATCAGAACTGTCTATCCGGGTGCGGATGCGGATACCGTTTCAAGAACAGTGGCAATTCCGCTCGAAGATTCTTTAAATGGCGTTGGGGACATGATTTATATATCAAGCACCGCATCTTCCGACGGATCACTGACTATGAGCGTATATTTTAATGTGGGCACTGATCCGGCTATGGCAAGGGTTGACGTAAACAACAGGGTACAGATAGCGCTAAGCACTTTACCCGAAGAAGTACAAAAGCAGGGAGTTATAGTCCGTGAACGTTCTCCTGATATGCTTGCTGTTTTATGCTGGATATCTGAGAATCAAAAACGGGACATAGTCTCTCTTTCAAACTATGTAGCGATAAATGTTGCTGATGACCTGAAAAGAGTACCGGGAGTTGGCGATGTGTTTCTTTATGGTGAAAAGAAATACTCAATGAGAGTATGGCTCAAACCTGACAAACTGGCTGTTTTCGGGCTCACGCCTACGGAGATAAGCGATGTGATCAAGGCTCAGAATAAACAGTTCACAGCAGGCGGAATCGGTGATGAACCCAGCTCAACAGAGCAGATTTATACTTACAGCGTAAGAGCTGAAAGCAGATTAAAAACAATTGGAGAATTTGAAAACATCATTATCCGTTCAAACCGGGATGGCTCATCTTTAAAGTTAAAAGATGTCGCCAGAGTGGATCTTGCAGCAGAAAACTACGGCATGAAAGGTTCATTTAAAAGAGAGCCTGCTGTGGCAATGGGAGTTTTTTTGAATCCGGGTGCAAACGCTGTAGCTGTCGGAGATGCGGTCAAAAAAAAGCTTGCTGAAATGTCTAAAGGGTTTCCTCCGGATGTAAAATACTACCTTGTGGATGATATTACCAGATTTGTAAGAGAATCAATAAAAGAAGTTATAATCGCCCTTGTCATCTCAATTATCCTCGTAATTATGGTTATTTATGTATTTCTTGGGAATTTAAGGGCTACATTGATTCCCGTAATGGCAATACCTGTTTCAATAATAGGAACCTTTGCGGGCATCTATTCGGCAGGCTTTTCTATAAATTTGTTAACCCTGTTCGGGCTTATTCTGGCAATCGGACTTGTGGTTGATGACGCCATCGTGGTTATTGAAAATGTGGAACGGATTTTAAGGGAAGAAAAACTTAGTGTCAAGGAAGCAACCGTAAAAGCCATGCAGGAAATTACTTCTCCTGTTATAGCTATCGTTCTTGTGCTTTCTGCAGTATTTATACCCGCTTCATTTATAGGCGGATTCAGCGGCAAGATGTATCAGCAGTTCGCCATTACAATTGCGATATCGGTTTTTATCTCCGGCATTGTAGCTCTTACTCTGACTCCGGCTCTTTGCGTAATATTTTTAAAGGAGACCCAACCACCCCCCATCCTTCCCATTAGATTATTTTTAAAGCTATTTGATACAATAACCAATAGCTTTACAAAAGTTGTCAAACTGGTAATTAAAACTGCTATAATTAATATTATTCTTTTTGGCACAATGATATTTCTTATATTTCATTTGGTTGATAAACTTCCATCCAGTTTGGTGCCGATGGAGGATAAGGGATTGGTTTTGGCTTTAAATTATATGATGCCTGGCACATCGCTTAGCCGCACATTGCAATCCGAGCTTGAAATTGAAAGGATTTCCCAGTCTTATTCTGAAGTAGCCCAGGGAGGCGGAATAATCGGGCTTGATTTCGGCTCCGGGGCTACAAAAACCGATAGCTCTGCAACCTGGGTAAATCTTAAAGACTGGCCGGAGAGAAAAAGGCCTGAACAGTCTGCCAGAGCGCTTGCCGAAGATATGAACAAAAAATTTTATCAACTCAAGAATTCACTGATATTTGCCGTTACTCCCCCTCCAATAAGCGGATTAAGCAATACCGGCGGATTTGAAATGTATATACAGAACAGAACGGGAGAGTCCATCGATAAACTGAATGGATACATTCAGGAAATTGTTAAAAGGGCTAACCAGAACCCTACTTTGATGGCGGTGCGTACGACTCTTAATACCAATGTGCCGCATTATTCTGTTGTGGTAAACAGGGAGAAAGCAAAATCTTTAGGGGTAGAAATAGATAAGTTGTACAAAACACTTCAAATGACATTTGGTAAAAGCTATGTTAATGACGTAAATCTGTACGGGAAAACATATCATGTAAACATGCAGTCCGAAGGCAAATTCAGAGAATCACTAAATGATTACAATAAAGTCTTTGTTCGTTCACAGTATGGAGAACTGGTGCCGGTAAGTTCTCTTATTACCTTGAAAAGAATAATTGATACCAGTGTTGTTGAAAGATTTAACATGTTTCCGGCTGCAAAAATTATTGGTGAACCAAGACACGGATTTTCAAGCGGCGCTGCGCTTAAGGCAATAGAAGACACAGCTCTTGAAGTCTTACCGACCGGATATACAATTGCCTGGGCAGGAACTTCCTATCAGGAGAAAAGTCTGGCTCAGACAGGTTATGTAGCTACTGTCTATGCAGTTGTTTTTGTGTTTTTGATACTTATTGCTCTTTATGAAAGCTGGCTGGCTCCTGTTGCAATTATCCTGTCCATACCTTTTGCAATATTCGGCGCTATACTTGGTGTATTGCTAAGAGGACTTGAAAGTGATATATATTTCCAGGTAGGTATTATTACTTTGGTTGGACTTGCGGCAAAAAATGCTATTTTAATTGTTGAATTTGCCGAAGAACGCTACAAAAAGCATGGAATGCCTTTGTTCGAAGCAACTGTGGAAGCTGCAAGGATAAGATTCAGGCCGATAGTTATGACTTCTTTTGCCTTTATAGCCGGAACACTTCCTCTTGCCCTCGGGACCGGAGCCGGAGCCGGCAGCAGAAATATCATAGGCACAACAGTTGTAGCCGGAATGTTTTTGGCAACAACAATCGGAGTATTTGCCATCCCTTTATTTTATTATCTGATTATGAGGGCAAAACAAATATTTGAAGAAAAGGTGAAAAGATGAAAAAAAGGCTTTATATATACTTATTAGTCTCGGCAATTGGATTTTACAGTTGTTCTTTTGCACCAAAATATTCTAAACCGCAGGTCAATCTGCCTCCGGATCTTGCAAAGACTGCCTGTGATACTGCTATAAATACAAAATGGTGGCAAAATTATAAAGATGAAAATTTAAATATGCTTATAGAAGAAGCATTGAAAAATAACGATGACCTGAAATTGGCGGCTACAAGGATTGAAGAAGCAAGATACAGGCTGGGTTTTGCCAAAGCCGACCGTTTTCCCTTTATAAATGCCAACGCAGCAGCATCAAGGCAAAGAACAAGCGCTGAGGCTTCTCAATTGGGAAGTGCATATACGAATAATTATTTTTCTCTTTCAGCAGATGTGGCATATGAGCTGGATCTCTGGGGTAAATTAAAAAACCGGAAGGAAGCAGCTTACTCTACCCTGCTTTCAACAAAAGCAGGAAAAGATACTCTGCAGCTTAGCCTTGTCTCAAATGTTGCAACAGTATATTTTAATCTTGTATCTCTTGCGCGGCAGTTACAAACTACCGAAAACATATTAACTAGTTATAAGGAAATCTATGAGTTCAGGCAAAAGCAGTTCAAGCATGGTATCCTTGATGAAATGGTTGTACAGCAGGCAAAGGCTCAATATGATTCCGTGAAAATTTTGCTTGAAAATTTAAAAGAGCAGGATGCTTTATTAAAGAACACCCTATCTCTTATTTTAGGTAAAACTCCCAATGAAATATTTGATAATCTTTATAATATAAATCTTCAATTGCCCGAACCAATTAAAGTGCCTGCCTTGCTCCCGTCAAAGCTGCTTGAAAACAGGCCGGATATTTTACAGGCTGAAGAAACTTTAAAAGCCGCTAACTTTCAAATCGGCGTGGCAAAGGCTGCTTATTTCCCATCAATATCCCTTACCGGCGCTTTGGGACTGCATAGCTTTGAATTAGACAATCTGATGCAATCATCAGCAAGAATGTGGAATATAGGTGGAAATTTAATAGAACCTGTTCTTGATTTCGGCAGAAGAAATTCAAATGTTAAAATTACAGAAGCACAGCAGAAACAAGCCGTCATTCAATATGTAAAAACAGTAAAAACCGCTTTTAAGGAAGTACATGATGCTTTGATCAAGATCAAGACTTCCGGCAATAAGCTTAGCGCCCAGGAAGAGGAGTTAAAAGCGCTTGAAAGGGTTTTATTTCTTGCCAACAAGAAGTATGAAGTTGGAGTTGTTGATTATCTTACAGTGCTTGATGCTCAACGCGGATATCTGAATTCATCTCTAAATCTCATAAGCTATCAGACGGAAGTAATTAACAGCCAGATTGTTCTTTATAAGGCTCTTGGCGGTGGATGGACCAAAGCTCTTCTTTCGAAAAATGATTCCATTTAGTTTTATACGCAAACTATCAGTTTATATTATTCACAATGAATATTGAATCTTTTAAAAAAAAAGACCTTGTTACAGCTCTTGTTGCCGATGAAAAGGGCACAATATTCGAACTTGATGGCTATGCTGCTGTTGGAATGGCAGCATCTTCTATAATACCATTGACTAAACAAAATACCGTTCCCATGCCTTATGGCGGTGAGTTTATGTTTTTGCCGGACAGGCATCCAATCCTGTTTAATCTTGAAACATCAAAACTTGAAACTTTAAAAAACAATCCATATGCCCCGGGCGAACCTATCTTTCCTGTAGCAGCTTTCAATTCACCGGGTTATGTTCTTTCTCATGTTTGCGCTTATAAGGAACTAAAGGGGGCTAAGCATCTTCCTTTATTTTCATATGGAGCTGTTGGCTGGCACAATGGCAAATTTCGAACAGCAGTAATACTTGTGGACAGTGAAAAAAGGCAGGATTTACGTCTGATGCCGCACAACAAAATATTAGTGGGTATCCGCTCCATGAGAACAAAAATGCCACATAACAGGTTGCGCGCGCATCTTGAAAATTGCGCTTTAACTTATGGATGTCCTGCCGCAAAAAATTTTTTCTTGAAAAGATTTGAAGCACCCCTTCCGACTTCAAAAAATTGTAACGCACAATGCTTAGGCTGTTTATCGTTACAGAAAAGTACTGATATTAAAAACAGTCAGGATAGAATCTCATTTACTCCGACACCCGAAGAAATTGCAGAAATTGCAATTGAGCATATAAAAAAGGTAAAGAAAAGTGTAGTCAGTTTTGGCCAGGGTTGTGAAGGAGATCCCTTGCTTGCTGCTCATGTTATTGAACCTGCAATAAAGCTGATACGTGCAAAGACCCTAAACGGAACTATCAATATGAATACCAATGGTAGTATCCCGGATGTTCTTGAAAAACTTTTTGATGCAGGGCTTGACAGTATTAGAATAAGTATGAACAGCGTTAGGGAAACCTGCTATACTTCATATTTTCGTCCAAAAGGGTATGCTTTTTCAGATGTTATAAAAAGTATAAAAATTGCGATTAAAAAGAAAAAGTTTATATCCATAAATTATCTTAATTGCCCAGGTTTTACAGATTCACAGGAAGAACTGGCTGCTCTTTATGATTTTTTAAAAAAGTATCCGGTTAATTTCATACAGTGGAGAAACCTGAATTTTGATCCTTTAAGATATTGGAAGATAATGTCTGAAGCTGCGCCGGTGAGTACTCCTGTCGGCATGAGTACAATTCTTTCTATGATAAAAAAAGACTTCCCGGATTTAAAGCACGGATACTTTAATCCACCGAAAGAAACATTTTAATAAACAAAATGAATATATCGCTTTTTCATCTTCTGACAGTTGGTTACACAAAAACTGCAAATACGAATGCCGAATTTGTGATACTTTTGCACGGCCTGGCGCGTACTAAAAGATCTTTGTTAAAACTCGAACATTACCTTGAAAACAAAGGTTTTCGTGTAGTAAATATCGGCTATCCATCACGCAGGAAAACCATACAGGAACTTTCTGTAGACACAATACCCAAAGCAATTGAAAAATGCTTATCTCTTGGTGCCGGTAAAATCCATTTTGTTACTCATTCTATGGGAGGCATTCTGGTCCGATACTATCTTGAAAATAATAAAGTTTCAAATCTTGGCCGCGTTGTAATGCTAAGTCCTCCGAATAGCGGCAGTGAAATCGTCGATAAATT
Source organism: Pseudomonadota bacterium (assembly GCA_018817425.1). Taxonomy (NCBI): domain Bacteria; kingdom Pseudomonadati; phylum Pseudomonadota; species Pseudomonadota bacterium. The sequence continues at coordinate 9,199 of JAHITX010000001.1, read as the reverse complement.
TGGAAAAAGCACCGTTTTTAAATTAATAAACGGGCCTGCAGGAAAACAATTGGGAACAAAACCGGGCAGTATTCCAAAAGCAGTGGGTCCTCCTGATTATGAGGTCGGAATTATTACCGGTGATAAAACAATTACTCCCATTTCATCGTTTCTGATTCCGGGAAAAAGCGATGGAAAGGTTTCCGTAGAAAGCGCAAAGCTTTTGGGTATGAAAGATTTTCTGGTGGTACATAAAACACATTCTTTTATAATGAATGATAAAAAGGTTCTTGAACAGGTTACAGCTTTTTTAAAAAACGGAATGTTTAAAATAGATTAAAAAGCGTTTACTCCTATAGGATTGATGGATTTATAAGAAATCCATCAATCCTATAGGATCATTACCGACAAAGCTTATTGTCCGGCAATCTCTTTTCCGCAATGCTTACACATATTGGCCCTTTTTTTTACTATTTCTGCACAAAACGGGCATTCTCTGGTAAAAGATCTTTCATGTATCTTTGAAATCGATTGTTCAACCTTTTCTTTAATAAGCTTGTTTTCAAATTTTAAGTTTTTTAAAGGTTCGATTGCATCTACTTCACCTATATCACCTATCATTTCGGCTGCCTTGAGCCTTACACGTGCAGGCTCCGTCGGATCAAGTATAATTCTCATAACTGACGGAGAATCTTTTGATACATAACATTCGGCAAGAATAGAAAAGCCTTTTTTCGTAGCCTCTTTCAATGCTTCCTGTTGTGCCATTATCTTGTCATCTATAATCTGTCCTGTTGCTCCTGCAGGGCTAAATACCGTAATCAGCTCAAATTGGTCGGTGCCTGGATAGCACATACATCTATAGGAAGCGCTATGAGCATAATTATCTTTAATGTTGTCCCATCCGCTTGTATATGAAGAACAATCATCATTAAAGCATATATAAAGATAAGGTGTTCCCCATCCCAAACCATCCCCGCAGTTAATCGACGGAACTTCCCAGAGATTCATTTCGGTTTTACAATGCGGACAGACCGGTTTTCCCTTAGTAAGTATTTTTTCAAGAACCTGTTCTTTTGTTTCAAGCATAATCGTATACTCTCCAATAACATTGTTTATAATATTATATTTAGTTAAAAGTTAAGAGTCCGTTTCAAATTGTCAACAGGTTAAAGCTTAACATATATTGTTGAATGTTTATGTATTTTTAAAATTCCAGTTTTATCACATGTAAAACACCGGTATCCGTTTCTTTTATCTGCAGACGCAATTGTTTTGCCGATAAAGCTTCACCAGGGAAAAACAGTATCCCATGCGCCAAGTTTTTGGGTAATACTGCGTTATTCTGGAGAGATTTTTCACGCAGGTCATTTGTTATTGATTTTATTGCATTATCAGAACCATAGCCGATTGCACCTCCTATTGTTGCACCGGCAGCGGCACCAACAGCAGCACCTTTTCCGGCTGCTGATGCTACATTTTCGCCGGAGACAATCCCTATAGCCGCTCCGATCACTGCACCGGCTGCAGCCCCAAGTAAACCTTTATAAGCCCCTTCTTTGAACACTTCTTTTGTTTTGGCATATTTAGTGGCTCTTTCGTATGCTATATCTTTGCTCAATATTGGCCAGAGATTTCCATTCTTATCTTCAAGAAAAGTCTGATTACCTACAACTTCCAATGCGTGAGATCCCTGGTTATCAAACACCACCTGGATAGGAAGCATCCCGGCTCCGTGTATATCAAAACCGAAAATATCTTTTGTTTCTTTTGGATCTGTAAATGCTCTTGCTGCTATATCTGCGCCTGCAATGTTTACGGCATTATTTAAAGATGTCGGAGATTTAAAGGGAAGGGGTTTTATTTTATATGTAGAACATCCTGCAATTAGTAAAACAATGGATAGTAACAGCATTAATATATAAGATGAGTATCGTTTCATATCTATCCTCCTTGTAAATAAATTATAAAGCTTGAACATCTTGTATTCATCTTTAATGTAATATAAATTTGTTTCATTATAAATTAGATTTAGCTGTTATGAAAGCAATAAAAAGGAGATACTGATGGAAGCTATAGATATGGTGGCTCAGCTTATGGTTATATCTGCAACTACGGCCCCTAAAAGCAAAGGGGAAAACTATGTTTGCACTCAAATACTAAAAGGAAAAGATCTTAAGAAGCTTTCAAAAAAAATGATAGAATTCGGAATAAAAAAAGAAAAAAAAGATTTTGATCGGGATGCAAAAAATATTTCCGTATCAGATGCAATAGTGCTTATAGGCCTAAAAGATGCAAAACCATTAGGGTTGGATTGCGGTGTATGCGGTTATCCGGATTGCAAAACACTTTCCTTACAAGAAAAGAAATCTGTAGATTTCATGGGTCCTGTCTGCGCTTTTAGAACACTTGATATGGGCATAGCGCTTGGTTCAGCCGTAAAAACAGCAAGCATGTTTAATATTGATAATCGTATTATGTATAGAATTGGAGTTGTTGTACGCTACATGAAAATGGTTGACTGGGATTTTATTATGGGAATTCCTCTTTCAATAACCGGAAAGAATATATATTTTGACAGATAAAAACCGGGCCTGTTAACAGTCCACAAAAAGGCAAAAACGGATAAGTCCAAGCTTGGTATAAGGAAAAAAATAACGTATGAACCGAAACTTTATTGATCCGGCCCATACGTTATTTTATATAAGTATAAAACCTTGCGGTTTTAAGTCATATATTTATCCGCAGCACCCGTCCCCACAACTTCCTCCATCATCGCAACTATCTGATGATGAACAGCCGCAGCCGCAACCTTCCTGAACCTGGGTAGGTTTATCACTAATGCCAACAACTTCAATAGCAAAGGTCAATTCTTGACCGGCAAGAGGGTGGTTTAAATCCAAGATAACGTTTTCACTATCAATCTGTGTAACCTTAGCAGGGACCTGACGGCCATCCTGCATTTGAAGGCCGATAACCTGACCCACTTCCGGAACTACACCGGGAGGCACTTCCGATAACGGAAAGTTATGCATCATGCTGTCATTTCTTGGACCATAGGCATCTTCCGGCGCAAGTGTAAATGTTTTTTTCTCGTTTAAAGACATTCCGACAAGTGAATCTTCAAAACCTTTTATCAATTGCCCGCCACCCATCAGCACTTCAAGGGGCATTCGACCTTCACTGCTGTCAAACACTTCTCCGTCACTCAGAGTTCCTTTATAATGAACACTGACGTACATATTGTTTTCAACTTTTTCCATGAAATTCTCCTGTATTTTAATTTATATTTATTTTAAGATATATATGAATATCTTTAAGTCAAGTAAATAATTGTTTTATTTATCGGCAAACTTCTTGCTTAATTATCTTTTACGAAGCTGTGAAACAACAAATTCTCTGCAATTTGTTTTATCCCTTGTACTCCAAGCAAGTTATTCCATTCTCATATTTTGCCGGATTTCAGAAAATCAATGGCTTGTAATTTCTCTCAAGCTAGGTTATTTAAGACTCATTTATTAGTTAAGGAGTTATTAATGAAGAAGATCGAAATTTACGGATCAACAGGCCAATCAAAGATTTTAGTTGGTGAGAGTTTACAAAATCTGAAAAATTATATTCCCGGTGAAAATGTTTTTCTGATTACTGATGAAAACGTCTCAAAACATTATCGCAACCAATTTCCTGGCTATCCTGTAATTACTATCGGTACCGGTGAATCTGTAAAAACTCTTGATACGGCCGGATACATATATCAAAACCTGATGGACATGAATGCACAGCGCTCCAGTGTTATTGTAGGCATAGGTGGTGGTATTGTCTGTGATATTACTGGGTTTGTTGCATCAACTTATCTAAGGGGCGTATCTTTCGGATTTGTATCTTCCACATTGCTTTCTCAGGTTGATGCCAGCGTAGGTGGTAAAAACGGCGTTAACTTCAAAGGATACAAAAACATGGTAGGTGTCTTTAACCAGCCGGCCTTTGTTATCTGTGATCTTAACCTTTTAAAAACTCTGCCCCAAAAAGACCTTTTGTGCGGATTTGCCGAAATTGTTAAGCATGCCGCCATAGAAGATGCCGTCATGTTTGAATATCTTGAAAATAACTATAAAAAAGCTTTGTCTATAGATTACAATGTAATTGAGAGACTTGTATATGATTCTGTTGTAATCAAATCATCTGTAGTAAACAGGGATGAGAAGGAAAAAGGTGAAAGGCGCAAACTTAATTTCGGTCATACTATTGGGCATGCTATTGAAAAAACTACTGGAATTCCTCACGGACAAGCAGTAAGCCTGGGTATGGTCTTTGCCGCTTTCCTTTCTGAAAAAAAAGGTTTGCTGTCATCCGGTGAAAAACAGCAAATTATAACTCTGCTTAAAAATCTTGAATTGCCCACAACAATAAAAATTGATAAAAATAAGGTTATGGATGCGCTTAATAAAGATAAAAAAAGAGAAGGGGAAGGGATTCATTTCGTATTGCTTGACGGAATAGGTAAAGCTGTTATAGATGAAATTTCAATAAGCGAATTAAATAGCGAATTAGATAATGTGTTTGATAATATTTGATTACATTGTTAGGCGGGAGACAGCAGACACAAAATGACTTTTATACTGGATGTTCCGGTTATCGGTATTTTAAGGGGAATCGAAGCTTCTTTCTTTAAGGAAATTTTGCATGCCTCCTTTAGCTCAGGGCTCCAGGCTATTGAAGTTACAATGAATACTGAAAATGCTGCTCAAATTATTTCAAACTGCCGCAAATCTGTGCCTTCGGGAAAATTGTTGGGCGCCGGAACCGTACGAAATCTGGATGAAGCTAAAAAAGCAGCGGATTCGGGAGCCATGTTTTTTGTAACTCCAAACACGGATACTTCGGTAATAGAATATGCCTTTTCTCATAATATACCGGTAATTGCCGGGGCATTTACTCCAACCGAAGTGTACAACGCATGGTCTGCCGGTGCGAATATGGTTAAGGTTTTTCCGTGCGGCCATTTTGGCCCGCAATATATTAAAGATCTGCTGGGGCCCTTTGACCAAATTCCACTTGTTGCGGTAGGCGGTGTTAACAGTTCAAATATTGGAGATTATTTCAAAGCAGGCGTCAAGGCGGTTGGGACAAGCACTTCGCTGTTCGGAAAGGAAGCTCTTGAAAACCGGAATATTGAGGATCTTGCGCGAAATGTAAAAATTTTTGTTGAACTATGCAAAAAAGCAGCTATCAAGAACTTAATAATAAAGGAGAATTAATAAAAATGTTTAGGCCTGAGATAAAGGTGTTGGATTGTACAGTCCGTGACGGGGGGCTGATGAATAAATGGCAGTTTGAGGATGATTTTGTCCGGGCGGTTTACAAAGCCAATTCCAAGGCTGGCGTTGATTATATGGAAGTTGGTTACCTCAGTTCAGAAAGTGCGTTTCCCCGCGATAAGTTCGGACCATGGCGGCTTTGTGCTGATAAAGATATAAGGCGGGTTATCGGTGAAGGTGAAAGAAAAATTAAACTATCCGCTATGGCAGATATCGGAAGGATTGACTATGATGATATTCCTTTAAAATCGGAAAGCATGCTTGATATGGTCCGGGTCGCCTGCTATGTGCATCAGATCGACGCGGCAATAGAACTTGCACATCACTGCATGGAAAAAGGTTTTGAAGCAACCATCAATCTTATGGCTGTTTCCACTGTCGGCATGAGAGAGCTTAATGAAGCTTTAGATGATCTTTCGAAAAGCAGGGTACCTGTTATTTATCTTGTGGATAGCTTTGGTGCTTTTTACTCAGAAGATATTGATATACTGTCAGCCAAGTACATGGAGCGTCTTCCCGGAAAAACTATAGGGATTCACACTCATAATAACCAACAATTAGCCTTTGCAAATACTATCTCGTCTATTATAAACGGCATCAACTACGTAGATGGCAGCTTTTACGGCATCGGCCGTGGGGCCGGCAATTGCCCTCTGGAGTTGTTGATTTCATTTCTTAAAAATCCCAAGTTTAATGTCCGTCCGATTATTGAGGCTATAGAATCACATATATTCCCATGGCGGGAAAAAATCGATTGGGGATACTTTGTACCGTATATGATAACCGGTGTTTTGAATCAACACCCCCGAAGCGCCATGGCCATCATGGAATCGGACAAAAAAAATCAGATCCTGGAATTTTATGACCAAATGACAAATTTAGTGGAATCATTATAAGATCGGCTGAAAACAAGCCTCCTGCCGTAACTTCGGAGCAGGAGGCTAAACATCAGATATATCAAAACTCCAATACTACACCCACCGGACAATGGTCTGAACCAAATATATCATTATCGATAAATGGCTCTTTTAACCAGCCTTTATCTATTATATTTTGGCTTACAAAAACATAATCTACCCGCCAGCCTACATTTTTTTCTCTGGCATTGGCCCGGTAAGACCACCACGAATATTTTACTTTTTCAGGATAAAAATACCGGAAAGTATCCACGTAACCACGCTTAATTATTTCATCCATCCAGTCTCGTTCTATGCGCAAAAAGCCCGAATATTTTTCATTGGGTTTGGGATGTGTCAGATCTATTTCATTGTGGGCAATGTTATAGTCCCCGCTTATAATCAGATTTTTACCCTGACTTTTCAGTAAATCCGTATACGCAAAAAAATCTTTGTAGAAATCAAGCTTATACTGCAGGCGGTCTTCATTCATTTGGCCGTTTGGGAAATAGACATTAAAAAATATAAAATCTCCAAAGTCTGTTTCTAATATGCGGCCTTCTTGATCATATTTTTGATTCCCTATTCCTGTTTTAACATTTTTGGGCTCAAAGCGCGTATATGTGGCAACTCCGCTGTAACCTTTTTTAATCGTGGAATACGACCAGTAGGAGCTATAACCTTCAAAATTCAACATGCTATCGGTTCTCTGGTGCTCCTGAAGCTTTGTCTCCTGAATGGCAAATATATCCGGATTCATACGCCGGATGCTTTCAAAAAAATCCTTTTTTGCCACAGCCCGCAGGCCGTTAACATTCCATGATATTAGTTTTACAAGTTTTTTTGGCATTATATTATGCGGATTTAATCAATGAAAGTATTTCTGCCACAAGTTTTTCAGCTCCTTCGAGTATCTGAGAGATTCTTGCATTCAGCATATAACAGGGAGTTGTTACCACTTTATGTTCATGATCTACAACAACTTCTCCATGTTGTGTATTTACAGTCACAGCACCCATTTGCATAGCCTTGCTGTTTGCACCTTCATCCTGGCCCAATGTGATTCTTACATTAGGTATCAACCTGGCAAGAATCACAGGTGCAATACAAAGCGCACCTATCGGTTTTTTTTGGGCAACCATTGCACACACGGCACCTTCCACATCAGGATTAACACTCATTTTATCCCCGTCAATCCCGAAACTGCACAAACTCAATGCAGCACCGCCGAATCCGCCCGGCATTACTAAAGCATCAAACTTATCAGCACTAAACTCTTTAAGATTCCTGATATCCCCGCGTGCTATCCGTGCAGACTCGATAAGAACATTTCTCTTCTCTGCCATAGGCTCACCGGTAATGTGGTTTAGCACAACGTGTTGTGAAATATCAGGAGCAAAGCAAGTGTACTTTGCTCCTGCACGATCGATAGCAAGCAGTGTGGTTACGGATTCATGAATTTCCGAACCATCCTTGTTTCCGCATCCGGCAAGAATTACAGCAAAATGATAAGGTATTTCAGACATGCCTGCTCTCCCTTATACTATTAAAAATTATGCCATCCTCAATGCGCCTGTGAGCTTAAATACTTCTCCATTTAAGTATATATTTTCTATCAGGTGTTGAACCAAAAAAGCATATTCTGAGGGTTTTCCCAGCCTTTTTGGAAAAGGAATTGATTTGGCCAATGCTTCACGAGCTTTTTCCGGTACTCTGGCAAGCATTGGTGTATCTATGGTTCCGGGTGCAATTGTTACAACACGGATTCCGTGGCGTCCCAACTCTCTTGCCACAGGAAGCATCAAGCCTTCAACTCCGCCCTTGGAAGCGCTATAAGCGGCCTGTCCGATTTGCCCCTGAGATGCGGCAACAGATGAAGTATTGATAACAATACCCCGTTCGCCATCTTCACCTGGCTCATTTTCAGCCATTTTTGCTGCCGCGCTTATGAGAACTCTCATGGTACCAATAAGATTAACCTGAATTCTGGCTTCAAAAAAATCCATAGGCATAGGGCCCTTTTCTTTATCAAGTATCTTGCATGGGCCACCTATTCCGGCGCAATTAATAGCTACATTTATGCCTCCCATCTTTTCGGCAGCAGTATTTATAGCCTGATTTACACTGTCATTATTTGTAACATCGGTTTTAACAAAAAAGCCTCCCAGTTCTGCCGCAAGGCTTATGCCTTTATCTTCCTGTAAATCAAGAATGGTAACTTTTCCTCCGCCACTTGTAATCTGACGTGCGCATTCTTCTCCAATACCGGAAGCACCGCCACTTATAATCGCTTTGCATTCGCTGATCTTCATAATTTATTCTCCCTTTTCTAAACCAACAATTTTATATTATGCCGTTACATTAATAGATTGATAGCAAATCGTAATTATTACATTCATATTGCTATCAGCAACCATAATTTCTGTCAAGTTAAAATAAATGGCAGAATCATGCTTAACGTAATGAAATATATAAAAATTCTATTATGAACGATACTATAATATGTTGTTGACAGCAACTTTGAGATATGAAAAAAATAATTCTAGACTTTGTATATTATTATTGATACACTTCCCCCATACTTTAAATCAAACAAAAATGGGGGTTTTTATGAAATCTATTATTCCTAAGGATCTAACATTTTCAGAAGTTGGACATTTACCGATCGTTAAGGCATTTGCTAATAAGATTAAACTTGTTGAAACCTTCGACACCATGGTCAACAGCCAGATGGAGTTGCCCACTGGTGCTTGCATTTTAGCTATGGTATTGGATACGCTTTCAGGAAGAACTCCATTGTACCGGCTTGAGGAGTTCTTCCAGGAAAAAGACACCGAGTTATTGCTTGGTAATCATATTGAACCAGGACTTTTCAGTGACTTTAATGTCGCTCGTGTTCTTGATAAAGTTTTCGATACCGGCACGCAGAAGATCTTTTCAAAGATCGCGCAAAATGCCATCAACATATTCGATATCGATCCACAGCGGGTTCACTTTGATACCACA